>CAZPEZ010000063.1:0-30217 GCA_964585715.1 uncultured Occallatibacter sp. | reverse complement strand
TAGGCCCAGTGCATGCCGAGGAAGATGCCGCAGGTGAGAAAGAGCCAGGTGACGAGGGTCCAGACGCGGGTGATCCTGATCCATTTTTCGCCGGGGTAGCGCATCATGAGCGCGCCGAGCGCGAAGCAGAAGGGAACGGTGAATCCGACGTAGCCGAGGTAGAGCATCGGCGGATGGATGACCATCTCGGGATATTGGAGGAGCGGGTTGAGGCCGTTGCCGTCGTCGGGGATCGCGCCCTTCATCAGCGAAAACGGCGGCGCCGCGAAGTTGACGACGGCGAGAAAAAAGACCTGCACGGCGGCGAGGATGGTGCCGGCGTAGGCGTAGATCTTGACGTCGGTCTTGTGGGTGAGGCGCAGAACAAAGCCGAAGGCAGCGAGCAGCCATGCCCAGAGAAGCAACGAACCTTCCTGGCCGCTCCAAAGGGCGGCGAATTTGTAGGGGCCCGGAAGCGCGCGGTTGGAGTGCTCGAGGATGTAGGTGATGGAGAAGTCGTTGGTGAAGACAGAGTAGACGAGCGCAAACGCTGCAGCCGAAACGGCGATGAAGCCGGCAATGCCGGCGCGGCGGGCGGTGTCGGCCAGGCGCTCGGGCGAGACAGCGGTGGGCTGACCTGTCGCAATCAGGCGCAACGCGAGGGCGCCGGCGAGCAGATTGTAGGCGGCCAGAGCCAGCGCGATAAGTAGAGCAAAACTGCCGAGGGTTGCCATGAGTTCTCCGACCTTATTCTCGCATTCGGATACGGAGGCGAGAATTGGCTGAACAAACCTATTCTCTTCTCATGATAGGCCTCTGGCGTGTGATCCATCTCACACCATCGGTGGAGGAAGGTGTTTGGAATGTGTGCCACCTGCGGTGGGGCCAACCGCGCTTCGCGCACTTTGCAGGATGACCGGCCGGAGTCTTGCGCCCGAGGTCGGCGGGCGCTGTGGCACAATCATCCCATTTAGGTGACTTCGTATGAGACCAAGGTCGCTTTTAGCTTTCCGGTTTGTGCGCGCTCTCTTTGTAGTGTTTGTGGGCGTTGCGGCGCCGGGAATTGCGGGTCATGTTTTGCTTGCCGCTGCGGCGCAGGCGTTGCCGAACCCTCCCGACGCAATCGAGATGGAGCAGACGCTCTTTGTGCAGGCCCCGGATTTCGCTGGGGGCGGCAACAGCATTGTGCTGGTCTGGCTTCCCGAGCCGCTCGTGAACACCTGCCTTGGCAGAACGATGAAGGAGTGCTTCACCATCGATTACTGCATCCGGACCAATAACCCAAACGGCGCCCAATGTAGGAATCTGGGGATACCACGCACCCAGCTGCCCCACTACCCGTCGGACATGCGGCCGCGCCGCGCGATGAGTTTAGTGATGAAGGCGCTGGGGGACACGAACGGATTTGACCGGCTGAAGGAGTTCTACAAGAGAGCGCCGGCATCCTCACTGAGTCAGCTCGCTCTGGATACACAGATCCGCGCCAAAGTCCGCTACAACGACAATCCGTCCTTCCAGAGTTTTTATTTGCTGGAAGTGCTGGAAACCCCGTAGGTCTCGGACGCGAGCAGGCTCAACGAAAGATCGCAGCGCCTGCTTGCTCGGCAGCCCGGCGCATCTCATTGTCGAGAGTGGCGAGGGGGCAGTTTTTCCCGCGATGCAAGATCGACATAGGCCGCATCGTACGCGGTAAGGCCATAGCGCATGGCTGCCGCAGTTCCGTCACGAATCGCGGTCAATGGGGAAGCGGGTTCCTGGACGTCGATGCTTAGCTGGGCCAGGGCGGCCAGAAATGCACTCTCGTCGGCGGATGTGATGCGCTTGCGCAGATAGGCAACGACAAGGCCATTGGCAACTTCTCGCGCCCAGAGGCCAGGCACACGCAAACCTTCGCGCTCAACGGCGGCTAAAACAGAGTCGGCGTAGCTGCTGCTTTCATCGGGCAAAGCCCAGGCAAGGGCAATGGACGCATCGACGACCAAGGCCACCTAGCGGCGTCCGTAATGGACCTAATCGCGAGTAGTCCATCCTTCGGGATCGGGTTTGACGCGAGCGCGAACGCACGCATCGCGGCAACCACGCTGCCGGGCAGGGCGACGCGAAAACCGCCGTTGCTCTGGAGCAGGCGCAAAGCAGCCTCCTTCACCAAGGCCTGGGCGTCGGTGCCGGCGTTGGTGGCGATCTGCGCGAGCTGCGCTTCCTGTTCGGGTGTGAACTGTACTTCCATGTCGCTCAGCGTCAGGGAAAATGCCGCTCGTTGCAAGGTTCCGAAGGGGCTCTAGCCGAACAGGAACTCCTTGGCGCGCAGTTCCTTGATGGAGTCGCGGAGGCGAGCGGCTTTTTCGAATTCGAACTTCTTGGCAGCTTCGCGCATCTCAGTTTCGAGCTTGCCGAGGTAGGCGTCGACTTCACCCTGGGAGGCGAAGTCGGGCAGAGACGCGGCTTCTTCTTCAACGACGTCGCCGTATTCGGAGCGCAGAATCTGGGCGAGGCCCATGTCCATTGTGTTGATGACCGATTGCGGCGTAATGTCGTGTTCCTCGTTGTAGGCGGTCTGGACGGTGCGGCGGCGATCGGTTTCGCCGATGGCCTGCTTCATGGAATCGGTCATGCGATCGGCGTAGAGGATGGCGCGTCCCTCCACATGTCTCGCTGCCCGGCCCATGGTCTGGATCAGGGAGCCGGTGGAGCGGAGGAAGCCTTCTTTGTCGGCGTCGAGGATGGCGACAAGCGAGACTTCGGGCAGGTCGAGGCCTTCGCGCAACAGGTTAATCCCGATCAGCACGTCGTACTCGCCTTTTCTCAATCCGGCTAAAAGCTTGACGCGCTCGAGGGTCTCGATCTCGGAGTGCATGTAACGGCAGCGCACGCCGACCTCGGTGTAGTAGCCAGCGAGGTCCTCGGCCATACGCTTGGTCAACGTGGTGACGAGGACGCGCTCATTCTTTTTGGCGCGGTCGCGGATTTCGGCGAGAAGATCGTCGATCTGGCCTTTGACAGGGCGAATTTCGACCTGCGGATCGACGAGGCCGGTGGGCCGGATGACTTGTTCGACCACGACTCCGGCGGAGCGGGTGAGCTCGTAGGGGCCGGGCGTGGCGGAGACGTAGATGGTTTGGTGGACGCGGTTCTCGAATTCCTCAAATTTGAGCGGGCGATTGTCGACGGCGGAGGGCAGGCGGAACCCGTAGTCGACGAGATTCTGCTTACGGCTGCGATCGCCGAACCACATGCCGTGGACCTGGGGAATGGTGGCGTGGCTTTCGTCGACGAAGACGAGGAAGTCGCGCGGGAAGTAGTCGAGGAGAGTCGGCGGCGGCTCGCCGGGCAAACGGCCGGAAAAGTGGCGCGAGTAGTTCTCGATGCCGTGGCAGTAGCCCATGGACTTGATCATCTCGAGATCGAAGCGGGTGCGCTGATGGATGCGCTGCGCCTCGACCATGCGGCCTTCGGCCTCGAGTTTCGGCACCCACTCGTTGAGCTCGGCGAGGATGGAGTCGATGGCCGCACTTTTGCGCTCGGGCTGGACGACGTAGTGCGACTTGGGATAGATGGGCAGGCGGGAGTACTTCTGCTTCACGGTGCCGAAGAGGGGATCGATTTGAGCCAGGCTCTCGATCTCGTCGCCGAAGAGTTCGATGCGATAGGCGGATTCGTCGTAGGTGGGGAAGACTTCGATGACGTCGCCGCGGACGCGAAAGGTCCCACGGCGGAAGTCGGTGTCGTTGCGCTCGTAGAGGATTTCGACCAGGCGGCGGGTGATGTCTTTGCGGCTGATCTTCTGGCCTTTTTCGAGGAGCAACAACATGCCGTAGTACGCCTCAGGAGAGCCGAGGCCGTAGATGCAGGAGACAGAGCTGACGATGATGGCGTCGCGGCGCTCAAAGAGGGAGCGCGTGGCCGAGAGGCGGAGCTTGTCCAGCTCTTCGTTGATCGTGGCTTCTTTCTCGATGTAGAGGTCGCCGGCGGGGATGTAGGCCTCAGGCTGGTAGTAGTCGTAGTAGCTGACGAAGTACTCGACTGCGTTGCCGGGGAAGAACTGCTTGAACTCATGGTATAGCTGGGCGGCGAGGGTTTTGTTGTGGGC
Source organism: uncultured Occallatibacter sp. (assembly GCA_964585715.1). Lineage (GTDB taxonomy): Bacteria > Acidobacteriota > Terriglobia > Terriglobales > Acidobacteriaceae > Telmatobacter. The sequence goes on along the minus strand of CAZPEZ010000063.1, from coordinate 26,151 downwards.
GAGGATGAGCGCCGGGCGGTTGGACTGCTCGATGACCTTGGCCATGGTGAAGGTCTTGCCGGAGCCGGTGACGCCGAGCAGGACCTGATGCTGTTCGCCGGCGGCGAGGCCGGTCATCAGCTCTTCGATGGCGCGGGGCTGGTCGCCACGGGGTTTATAGGAGGTGACGAGCTGGAAGTCCACGTGGGGATTCTAGCAGAAGAGCGAAGAAGAGGCGAAGAAGGCAGGGCCGAGGGGACAAGGGACCAAGGGAATCCCAGTCATGGGGCACTCGACAAGTCTTATCGAGGTCTATGCGGATGAGGGATTCACAGGCGATTACTCATCCATTACTTAAAAGAGCGAATTCCGGTATCCAACTGGTGTCCTCAGGAGATTTTGCCGGGTGCTACGCTCGTTCGCATCATGGCAGAACAATATAAATCGATCACTGGATTAGTGGACGACCTGCCTGCAACTCCGCAGTTTTTGACCGCCGAATATCGTAAGGAAACGCCTGCACAGTTGTGCGGTCAATGCGGCCGGAAGATCGGCATTCGGTCGTTCGTGTTGAATTCGAAGCTGGTGTGCGAGCGGTGCTCGGAGGCAGCCGATCCCGCAGCCCACAGTCATGCCGTATTCGCGCGCAGTCTCGCATGCGGCATCGGCGCTGCGATCCTGGGCCTGGCCGTCTATGCCGGATTCACGATTGTGACGCACTTCTATCTTGGTTACGTGGCACTGGCGGTGGGCTGGCTGGTGGCCAAGGCCATGATGATGGGGTCGAGAGGCGTGGGTGGAATTCGCTATCAGATCGCGGCGGTGACGCTGACTTATGCGGCGATCTCGCTGGCATCGGTGCCGATACTGATTGCCAAGGTGCTGCAGGATGCGGCGGACTACGGAACCAGCACCCATATCGAATGGGGCCGGATTGCCGGCAAGCTGATTGCCTGGGGCATTGCGTCTCCGTTTCTGGAACTGAGGGCCGGACTCTGGGGTGCGGTCGGGCTCGTGATTCTGTTTGTGGGCTTGCGGATCGCCTTTCGCATGACCGCAGAGAAGAAGCAGCCGCTGTACTCGTAAGATGTAGCCAGAGGCGCGAATCGGGCCAGTGTCGACTCCAAGTCCAACGATGATCCGGGAGTGTCCGGAGTGCCGGCGCGATGTGCCGCTGGGCGAGATGGCGTGTCCAGCGTGTCGCACCCTGATCTACAAAGAACAATTGGCTGCGGTGACGCGCGACGCACAGGCGCTGGAGAAACAGGGGCGGCTGGGCGAAGCGCGGGAGATGTGGAATCGCGTGCTGATGCTGCTGCCTTATGACTCGACACAGGCGCAGTGGGTGCGCGAGCATGTGCAGACGGTGACGACTTCGATCCAGTCTCAGGCAGCGACGCAAAACGCTCCGGCGGTGCCGGCCAAGGCGCAGCATCCGTGGGCGAAACGGCTGGGACCGCTGGCGCCGATTGCGCTGGTGCTGTTCAAGGCGAAAGGATTTCTGCTGGCACTCTTCAAGCTGAAATCCCTGTTCAGCTTCTTTGCGTTTTTCTGGATCTATGTGACGCTGTTCGGCTGGCGTTTCGGTGCAGGGCTTGCCGTGAGCATCCTCATTCATGAGCTCGGCCACTTCATCGACATCAAGAGACGCGGTCTGCCGGCCGAGATGCCGGTGTTTCTTCCTGGGCTCGGCGCCTATGTGAAGTGGAACGCGCTGGGCGTGACGAAGCAGCAGCGGGCGCAGATCAGTCTTGCTGGCCCATTGGCAGGATGGATTGCTGCTGCGGCATTCTTTCTTGCGTACACCTACACGCACGATCCGGCATGGGCCGCGGTGGCGCGCGCGGGCGCGGTGCTGAACATCCTGAATCTGATTCCGGTGTGGATACTGGATGGTTCGAAGGCGATAGACACGCTGGGAACGGTAGAGCGCGGGGCATTGCTGGCGGCGACAATTTCGCTGGGCGCGCTGACCTGGCAGCCGGTCTTCATTCTGGTCGCACTGGGCATCGTGTTCCGGCTGTTTACCAAGGACAAGCCGGAGCGTGAGGACTGGAGCTCGTGGCTCTACTATGTGGGCGTGCTGGCGGCACTGGCGATCGTGCTGAAGATGGCGCCGACGGTCTTGCCGCATTCGATGATGCGGTGAAAGTCCCACCCACCCAAGACCACCCCAATGACGAAGACCTGTCGTTGGGGACCCCGGGGAGAACGCGCTTGGATGGGGCACCCTGCGAGTTTTAGGCCGGAGCGCTGTGGCCGTTACAGTGCAGGACGCCGAGGAATTTGCAGAAGGGGCCGACCGCGTCGGTGTACTGCACGGCGAGCACGCGCGTCAGCTGGTGCAGATGCGTTAGGTCGTGAACGGTCCAGGCGGAGAGAAGTTGCGCCAAGGTGACCGCGGCGAAGGCGGGATGCTGGCCGCGCTTTTCCAGATCTGAAGCACCAAGATTCCAGGAGCGCAGTTCGGCGAGCGATGCAGAACGGGTTCTTGCAAATTCGTCGAGTAGCTGCGTCAGCGATTTCGCTCCGGGCTCGGTGACGTGGCCCAAGCGTTGGAACGGCGGAAAGGGCTGGCTCTCGCCATGTTCGAGGATGTGTTGCGCGCGGGGCATCCAGTTGACGTGCTCGGTGTAGAGATAGTGGGCGACGATGTCGATGGGCGTCCAGGTTTTTCCGCCTTCGTTTGCGGAGAGCCATGCATCGGGCAGGCCGCGCAGAAGAGCATCCAGCGCGGACGGCGTGCGTGCAAGAAGAGCAGTCGAGTTTTCGAGATCGAATTCCATGCGTTTTTGACCTGATAGCAACCCAGCCCAAGTGCGTTTACTTGAACACGGAGAGAACGTTCGCGTGGATGGACGGATTCGAAGCCGTGCCAGTAATCGTAATCGGGATTCCTTTGTTTGCGGGCTTGGCCGCAGGCTTGGTGCTGGGATGGAGAAAACCGCCGACGATGCCGGAGACGGCGTTCGCGGCTTCATTCGTGACCGCGCCGACGGCATTGGAGGACGACAAGGTGGCGACCATCTTGAAGTCCAGCGCTTCAGAGGATGAGACAGCGCCGTTGCCGGTTGCAGAACCAACCTGAGGCAGGTTGCCATAGATGTCGCTGAACTCCGTGGTCTGCGGAGTGGAGTTTACTTTTGTGCGGAGGGTCTGGATCTGGGTGCCTCCGCCGCTCTTGAAGAGATTAAGGCCTTGAATCTTGGAGCCGAGATCGAAGCCCTGCAGGGTGGTGTTATCGAGTTCGATGGGACCGGCGACGGTGAGGGCGTCGACTGGGCCGCTGGCAGCAAGGTTGGCGGTGAGCGTGCCTCCGGCGAGCTTGGAGCCGGTGGGAAGTTTCACGCCGAAGGTGGGCAGCAACTCCTCGACCTGATCGATGGGAAGGCTTGGCGCGGAGAGACGCAGGTCGAGCACGGCCGTCTCGGGCGTGAGGCGGTATGTACCCGTGACGCGACCGGCAACGGCTCCGGCGTGGATCGAGATGTTGGGGATTTTGCCGGTCTCCGCACCGAGGTCGTCGGTGATCTCGTAATCGATGTTGACCGGATGGGGAGCAGGAGCGCCGGTGCGGGACAGCCTGAGGCCATTGGCCTCGATCTTGCCACGGCTGATGAGCGAAGTTCCGTCGGAGACGAGATCGGAGCTGATATCGACCTTCATGGCGATACCGGCGGCGGGATCGAGAACCCCCGAAGCGACGGGGTCGAAGGCTTTGAGCTGCAGCTTCGCCTGGAACGGGGTGTCGGCGGCATTCTTCTGCGAGAGCGGCCCTGCGTTTCCGGCCAGATCGAATGATCCGGACGCTGGGAGCGTCGCCGAGAGCTGGAAGGGAAAGCTTTTGAGGAAGGAGAACTGCTGGACGGCGAGGTTGATGCCGGTGTAGACGAAGGGTTTGCGCACCGCTGGGACGGACGAGACGGAGGCGCTTCCATTCTTGATGTCGAGTTCGCCGACGCTGAGGTCGGGGAGTGTGCTGACCTGCTGGGGAGACTGGCTGCCCGAAGCGGCGGCACCGCCGATGCTGGAGAAGTTCCAACGGCCGTTTGCGCCATGGAGGAGGTTGATGGATGGCGTGTCAATGATGAGCTTGGTGATGCGGACCTCGCGACGCTGGATCAGGGGCATCACTTCGACGCCGATCTGCAGAGACTTGGCTTGGAGGAATGGCGACGTGCTGAAGGCCGGATCGTCGGCGATGGAGATATTTTCTGCGTCGAGGCTGCCGCGGAGCAAGGAGAAGGAGAGGTGACCCAGCGTGATCGGCCGGCCAAGCGCACGCGCGAGCTGAGTCTCGATGGTGGGGCGGAAGTCGTCGGCGTTGACGAGGAAGGGAACTGTGACGAGAGCGAGGACAAAGACGGCGATGAGTCCGAGGACGATCTTGATCCAGTGTTTACGCATGGAGCCTCCTGACGAGCGTGGAAGGTCGATGGCATTGTATCGCGGCGAGACAGAGATCAGATGTCAGGGAATTGGAATCAAAAGAAAAGGCCTATCCTGGAACCCCAAGATTCAAGGATGGGGTTTATCGAAGAGGGAGAACTACCAGGGCAATGGTTTGCCCTGGTGGAAGTAGCCGCCGGTGGGGCCATCGGCAGGAAGGGTGGCAAGTGCAGCGCTGGTCTTTCCACCTTCGCTCAGCTCCATGGGAGCCGAATCGCCACCCATATCGGTCTTGACCCAGCCCGGATGTGCTGAGTTGACCTTGATGTCGGTGTCGCGCAGCTCGTAGGCCAGATGCACGGTGAATGCATTCAGCGCAGTCTTGGATGCGTCATACGCGAACGATTTGGCGTGGTAGATCGGCGATTTCGGATCGGCGTGCAGATTGAGCGATCCGAGAATGCTGGACAGGTTGACGATGCGGCCCGCGGGGCTCTTCTTGATCAGGGGCAGCAGCGTGGTGGTGAGAGCAACCTGGGAGAAGAAGTTCGTCTCGAAGACCTTGTGCAGGAGATCGAGCGGAACGTCTGCGGCGCGATGTTCGGGGCCGGTGCCGGGGAATTTGCCGCCCGCGATACCGGCGTTGTTCACCAGGATGTCGAGGCGACCGTACCTCGACTTGAAGTACTCGTAGGCGGCTTTGTGGTGGGCCGAATTGGTGATGTCGAACTTGAGAACATCGGCATCGACGCCCGCGGCGCGAAGCTTGGCAACGGATTCTTCGCCCGGTTGGAGTTCGCGCGAGCCAATGACGACTTTTGTCTCGGGAGACTTCAGATCGAGTGCAGTTTGAAAGCCAAGGCCACGATTTCCACCAGTAATGAAAGCTATTGTTTGAGGCATCCAGTGATTCTCCTGTCGAGCAATGGATTCAGAAGGATCGCGAAAGGCTGCAGGAAAATGTGACAATCAGCACAGCGGTGTGCGAAAACCGCAAAGGAATTCGCCGCCGGAGTCCATCTGGTCGTATTGTTCGAGCAAGGTCAAGGTTAAATGCGTTTTTCCAATTCCCCGGAAGGGGACGCAGCCGATGCGGCTGAAGTGCGGCAGGCCGAGTTTGCTCAATCCGCGTTGGAGAATCTGTTCGATGCTTCTCCCGACGCGATCTTCGTCACCGACGCCACAGGGGCGATTCGGGGCGCGAACCCGCGTGCCGCAGAGCTCTTCGGATACAGGCAAGTTGAGCTGTTTGGCCAGCCCATCGAGAATCTTGTTCCGCAACGATTTCGCGGGAGGCATCCGCGTCATCGCGAGAACTACCACGCGCATCCGCGAGCGCGCCAGATGGGGGCCGCGCTGAATCTCTTCGGGTTGCGGAAGGATGGGACGGAGTTCCCCGTGGACATCATGCTGAAGCCGATGGAGACGGCGGCCGGGCCGGTGGTACTGAGCTTTGTGCGCGACACGACTGAGCAGCATCTGGCGCAGCAGGCCTTGCGACGCGCGGACCTGCAACTCCGCTCGCTTCTGGAGAGCGTGAGCGACTATGCCATCTACTTGTTGGACAAGGAGGGGAACGTTGCAACGTGGAATCCCGGCGCGGAGAAGATCAAGGGGTATGTTGCCGACGAGATTCTTGGCAGCCACTTTTCGCGTTTCTTTACGCATGAAGATGTGGAGCGCGGCAAACCGGGCGAGCTGATGCGCCTGGCAGCGGAGCGCGGTCGCATTGAGCAGGAAGGCTGGCGGGTACGCAAGGATGGCTCGCGGTTCTGGGCCGATGTTGTGTTGACAGCGATTCGAGACACGAGCGGCGAGTTGATTGGGTACGCCAAAGTGACCCGCGACTTTACCGATCGGAAGCGCGCCGAAGAAGCGGTGATGCTGCAGTTGAGCGGCGCACTGCTGGCCAACATGGATGTGCGGAAGATGCTGGAAGCGTTCTCCGCGAGTTTGAAGGACGTGATTCCCCACGATGTGGCGACGCTTGGGCTATACGAGCCCTCGACGGGCAAACTCATCGTTCAATTTCTGGGGTCCGATGAAGGGGAACCGCGGAGGCCCGATGTGCGCCTTCCGCTGGACGGCTCACCCGCCGGCGAGGCGTTCCGCAAGGGACAACCGGTGATCCTCGCCCGCATGCAGGATTCCCCGTTTGCGAAAGAGTCGGTGCGGCACCTGACGGCGTTGGGGATGCAATCGGGATGTTGGGTCCCATTGCTGAACCGCGGAGAGGCGATTGGGACGCTCATGGTGGCGAGCCGGAGGGAGGCAGTATTCGGACTGGCACAGGCGCAGATGCTAACCGAGGTGGGCACGCACATGGCCATGGCTGTCAGCACGGCGATGGCGTACCGGCAGATCGCGGAGCTGCGCGACAAGCTGAGCCAGGAGAAGCAGTACCTCGAAGAGGAGATCAATCTGGAGAATCGATTTGAGGACATTGTCGGCGACAGCGCTGGATTGAAGCAGGTGCTGAAGCAGATTGAGACGGTGGCGCCGACCGATGCGACGGTGCTGATCCAGGGCGAGACCGGGACGGGGAAGGAACTGCTGGCGCGGGCGATTCATCGGCTCAGCAATCGCCGCGATCGGACCTTCATCAAGCTCAACTGTGCGGCAATTCCAGCGGGACTGCTGGAGAGCGAGCTGTTCGGGCATGAGAAAGGCGCATTCACAGGGGCAATTGCGCGCAAGGTGGGGCGACTGGAGCTGGCGCATGAGGGGACGCTGTTTCTGGATGAGGTCGGCGAAATGCCGCTCGATCTGCAGCCCAAGCTGTTGCGCGCCCTGCAGGAGCGCGAGATCGAACGTCTGGGCGGGACCCGGCCAATCTCGGTGAATGTGCGGCTGATCGCAGCGACGAATCGCGATCTGGCGACGATGGTCGCGGAGAAGCAGTTTCGCAGCGACCTGTTTTATCGGTTGAAGGTGTTTCCGATCTTTGCGCCGCCGTTGCGCGAGCGGGAGAGCGACATTCCGATCCTGGTGCGTCATTTTGTAGCGACCCATAGCCGCCGGATGGGCAAGACCATCGACGCTATCCCTGAAGAGGCGATGCGGGCGCTGACGCGGTGGAGTTGGCCGGGCAATATCCGCGAACTGGAGAATCTGCTGGAACGCTCCGTGATTCTGACTCGTGGGCAGGTGTTGTATGTGCCGCTGGCGGAGCTGGAAATGCCCGACAACGTGGCTGCCGAAACAGAGAGTGCGACGCTGCACGAGGCGGAGCGCGAACATATTCTGCATGTGCTGCGCGAGACCAAAGGACAGATTGGCGGCGAGGATGGCGCGGCAGCGAGGCTCGGGCTGAAGCGCACCACTCTTAACTCGAAGATCAAGAAGCTCGGTATCGAGCGAAGTGACTATATCTAGTCTCGGAGACGATATTTCGTCTTCGCCGCTTCGTCACTTGCGGGTTAGAAGGTTCGTCCTCGATTCTCCCGACTTCGAATAACCCCCTTCCTTTCAGAGACAAAGAGCAACGACCAAGAGCGTGCGGCAGTTTGGCACGGAAGTTGCCATGTACAGGGCATGCTGCGAATCACAGTTCGGGAATCTGAAAACGCGGTCACGGTGGTACTGGAAGGGCGCGTGGCGGGGCCGTGGGTCGGTGAGTTAGACCGAGTCTGGGTGGAAACGGCTCCGCGGATCGGATCGAAGAAAGTGGCGATCGACCTGAGAAATGTGATCTACGCCGATGCAGCCGGCAAGCGCGCTCTGAGAAGTATCTTCTCCGAATCAGACGCCGAACTCGTGGCCAGTTCATTGGGGATTCAGGATTTGGCCGAGGATATTTTGCGGAAATAACTTGCGGGAAAAGCGTTACCCAGGAGGTTGGGAGATGCAGGCGATTCACGATGCGATTCAGAGTGTGGGCCAGATGGGTTTTCCTGGCGATTTCTTCAAGAAATTCTCACCCGCTGCGTTGAAGGACCTGGGGTCGATCTCTGCGCCGTCCTCCTATCCTGCGAACTACGCCCTGTTTTCAGAGAAGGAAGAGGCGCGGGGAATCTACATCGTTCTTGATGGCGAGGTGAAGTTGTCGATCAACTCGAACGACGGACGACGCCTGAGCCTTCGCATCGTGCGTAAGGGCGAGATTCTCGGATTGACGTCGGCTCTTTCGGGGCAGCGGTACGAGGTGACAGCCGAGACGTTGTATCCGGCGAAGCTGTATCCGATCGGAAGGCGCGAGTTTCTCGGCTTCGTGATGCGGCACCCCGAGGTCTATCAGGTGTTCAGCGAAGAGCTAACTCGCGAATTCACGATGGCCTGCGAGCAATTGCGCACGGTAGGGCTGTCGTCTTCCGCGCCGGAGAAACTGGCCCGGTTGCTGCTCGATTGGAGCGAGAACGGCCAGACAGGCGAGAGCGGCACCAAGGTCCGATTCTCGATGACGCACGAAGAGATCGGGGAGTTCATCGGGGCTTCCCGTGAAACCGTGACGCGGACGCTGAGCACCTTCAAGAGTCGCCAGCTAGTGTCGTTCCACGGTTGCATGCTCACCATACCCAGCAAGACAGCGCTGGCGCATTACGCAGGTTGCTAACTCCTCATACCCATCATCCGCAAGAACGTAAATCATATCTATAACCAAGCACGAAGCGTAAGGAGACCGCGGCGACCAACCAGGCGCCGCGGCTTTATTTGCTCCGGTGAGGACCGATCACCAAGTTCCCTGTTTCTCAAACTGGCCGTGAATTGCGGGGCTTACGGGGAGCCGTGAAGGCTGTTGACGTGCCATCAGGCCGCTTCTCCTTCCCAACCCCCCGTGTGGAGAACCGAATTTACCGTCGAAGGATGGATGGTCGGGGGAAACGAGATTCCATTCAGTTGTTGGCGTGGACGTGCCGCGTTAAAATGGCAGCCGGCAATTTACCTGGAGGCGCGATGCGCAGATTCCTCTTTGCAGTTCTGGCCTTTGTGTTCTGTTTTTCGGCTGCTTCGCCTTTGTGGGCCCAGGGCGCACCGCCGCAGGGTGGCGCCGATCAACCGTATACGGTGGAGTACTACTACAAGGTGCAGTGGGGCCACCAGCAGGAGTTCCTCGATCTCTTCCTGAAGAATCACTATCCGCTGTTGAAGCGGATTGTGGCTACGGGGCGCATGCTCTCCGTGAAGATCGACGCGCCCGCGTATCACACGACGGAAGACGGCCGTTGGGATTATCGTGTGACGATTCGGTTCAAGAATTCGACGGTAGCGACGACTTCCAATCCGGACGAAGAAGCGATCATCAAGGAGCTGTGGCCGGATCAGGAGAAGTACAAGAGGGAAGAGCAGCGACGGTTTGAGATTCTTGCCGCGCACTGGGACTTGCCGGTCACGGAGATCACGCTGAGACAGTAGCAAGTCGAGAGTAGCCAGTCGTCAGTAGCAATGTGGCCGTAGTTAGGCACAAGTTGCCCGGCGCTAACTGGCACTTACAGCTTGCTACTGCCGACTTTCTACTGGTCACTGCTCCCGATGACGCCATCGATAGACGAGGTCTTCGGCGGCGGCGGGCCAGTTTTCATACTCAAAGTGAAAGCCGGATTGGAGCAGGCGTGTGGGGATCACGCGGCGGCTCTTGAGAAGCAACTCAGTCTCTGTGCGGTGAAAGAAGGCGGCGAGTTCGAGCAGGGGCGCGGGCGCGGGCAGACCATTGGGCATGTCCCACGCCTCGCGCAGCAGCGCCATGAACTCGCGGTTGGGCAGCGGGTTGGGCGAGGCGAGATTCACAGGACCGTCCAGATCGTCGCGGTCGATGAGGAATTCGACGGCGCGGGCAAAGTCGGCGTCGTGAATCCACGAGATAAACTGGCGGCCGCTGCCTTGCATGCCGCCGAGACCGACGCGGACCAAATTCGAATAGATAACGAAAGGATTGCCGGCGATTGGGCTGAAGACGATTGCCGAACGCATGGCCACCTTGCGCGTGCGCGGCGTTGATGTTTCGAAGAAGGCAGCCTCCCAATCCTTGGCGAGGCGGATGGAGAAATTCCACTTGTTGGGTGCGCCGGGTTCGTTGCCGCCGAGTTCGCCTGTCGCTTCATCCATGGGGCGATCGAGCGCGTGGCGATAGATAGTCGCCGTCGAAGCGTTGAGCCAGACCTTGGGCGGATCGGCAAGATTCAGGATCACGTGGTTGAGCAGACGCGTCGTGTCGATGCGAGAATTGTAGATGGCCTCTCGATTCGCGCGATGATAGCGGCAGTTCACACTACCCCCGGCGAGATTGATACAGACGTCTGCGCCTTCGAGATGTTCGGTCCAGGAGCCGATGCTGACGCCGTCCCAGTGGACGGTCATCCAGGGAGCGGTATAGGGGCCGCGAGTGAGGACGGTGACGTGGTGCCCGCACTCCTGCAAATGACGTGCCAGGATCTGGCCGAGTTGGCCGCTGCCGCCGGGGATGACGACGCGGAGACGAGGCGTCATTGCGAAACGTCCCCGTAGATCGCGCGAAGCACCTCGCCGGCGGGGCGGTAGAGCGGGCGCAGCAAAGGCAGGCCGGCGATCTTGAGCGCGAGCAGCATCATTTGGAGTGTTTTGTCGAGCAGCAGATGCGTGTTGGCCTGGCGGGGCGAAGAATCATAGACCCAGTAGAGCATCAGGCCCATCTGATACAGCCAGAAGAGACGGGGCATGTAGGGCTGGATGGACGGCGGCAAGTGGACACCGGAGTCGGTGATCGCGCGCTCGAAGAAGGCAATGTCGCGCTCGCGGATGGGGGCGGTGTGTTTGCCAAAGGGCGAGAGTGGTTGGCCGGGGTCGATGTGGGCGGAGAGGGCGGCCATGAGCGAGCGATTGCCGCCGAAGGCCTCGAACTTGTGTTCGATGAGACCGCGTAGCCGCTGCTCAAGCGTGCGGCTCTCGTCAAGGAGGCGGTCGAGCACGGGAATCATCTGCGCCTGCGTTTGCTCATAGAAGGCCATGACCAGGGCGTCCTTGGAATCGAAGTAGTAGTAGGCAGCGCCCACGGCGACCCCGGCGGCTTCGGCAATTTCGCGCATGGTTGACTCAGCGAACCCGCGCTCGCGGAAGACGCGAAGGGCGGCGGCCAGGATGCGGGCGCGGGTAGCTTCGGATTTGGGCGTAGGTTGACGGGTCATAGAAGTCACAAAGCTGACGTTGCGGAAGTTGCGGCTGTCCGGCGTCGAAAGAGGGCCAGCAACAGCAGATTGAACAGATGCATGGCTCCCAGCAGCAAGAGAAAGAAGCCTATCTTGTAGACCTCGCTCTGCAGGACCTGGTCGAGGTTCTGGAGCCATGAGTAGTTGCGGGCGGTGATCAGGACATAACCGATGCAGACAAGATAGAAGCCGATGTCGAGCAGATGGGTGACGGAACGAATCAGAGCGGTATCCCCACGAAAGGCGTCGTGGAGAAAGACTGCCCCGGAATTGTGGAGGGTCTTCGAAACCCAAAAGACGAGTGCGGCGCAGAGGCCGAGATAGGAGACGTAATAGAAGGTGAGATAGGTCAGCAGGGCGTCAGGTTTGAGCATGTGGGGCCTCCTCTGGCTAAAATTGAACCTGTTCAAAAATAGAGTAGACGGAGTTCAGGCCGAATGCAAGATAAATTTGAACGCATTCAGAAACTATAAATCAGCTGTGATGGGAGCTGGGTGTCGGGAGGTCGAAGGCTCAGAGAGGCGATGCCCGGCTGCGCGCTAGGCTTGCGGGTGGACGGGCGGCGGTGGCGGAGGGGGCGGATACGGATAGTAGCCCGCTTCGTAGTACATCCGGCGGCGGTGACTGCGGATGGCGCCGACGATGAGGGTGATGATGCCGCCCAGAATCATGAGGGGAATCCAGAGAACCCACGCCGGCTGCATGACCCGATTGCCACCGATGGAAGCAGAGTCGGCGGTGCGAACGCTGCCGAACATGGCGACGACATCGTTGCCAATGGTGGCGTTTTCGCCCAGATTGACGTTGCCGAAGAAGTCGACGACATCGTGCGAGATGCTGGCGTCGGGATCGAGGTGAATGTTGCCGAAGAAGACCACGACATCGTGGTCCGAGTGCCTCGCAATGTGGACGTTGCCGAAGAAGACGACCACATCGTGATCGATGGGGCCTTGAGCATCGACACCGCAAAAGAAGCAGACTGCGTCGTGGACGGACTCATTGGGGCCGACCACGATCTTGCTGCCAAACTGCACGGCGTCCCGATTGGCATGGGCAGGCGTGGCGGCAAAGACGAGAGCAGCGAGGAGCGAACAGCTGGCAAGGATCGATCGCAGGTTCATAGCATCTCTTCCGGCAGGTACGAGAAGGGCTGGCAAAAAGTTCCCGGCAGGCCGCAGGCCCTATTCGGATCGTCTGCCAGTGTACGCCTGATGCGGCATGGATGAACGTGAGACCGGTCGGGCCCGGGTGAAGTCGGCGGGCTGCAGCTGCGCTCTCAGCGAGGCTCGGCGGTCGTTTGCGGGTGCCGAAGGGCATCGGTCCAGCCGGCGGGTGAGTCGACGAGGATGTCGGGTGGAATCACTTCGAGGCTGCCGGGAGCGAGGCCAAAGGTGCAGCCGATGGACCAGGCCCCGGCGTTGCGGGCGGTTTGCACATCGACCTGGCTGTCGCCGATCATGACCGTCTCTTCGGGTCGCGCGTTGGCTTCCCGCATGATCGCCAGGAGACCCTCCGGATCGGGTTTCTTGGTCGCGAAGCTGTTGCCGCCGTAGATGCGGAGGAAGTAGGGGGCGAGGCCGAGGGCTTCGCAGATGGCCTGGGCAGGGCGAACCGGCTTGTTGGTCAGGACAGCCATGGCACGCGGCATGGCTTCGGGGTGCTCGTGCATGGTGCGCAGAGCAGCGAGCGCCTCAAGAACACCTTCGTAGGCGTAGGTGTAGTCCAGCTTGTGCTCGCGATAGTAGTCGAGAAAGTAGGCGTATCCCCTAGCGAGCGTCTCTTCGTCGGGCTCGACACCGTCGTCGGCAGCGAAAGCGCGGCGGATGAGGAGCTGGGCGCCATTGCCGATATAGCCGGCGATGGTGGTGTCGGGGAGAGCAGGCCGTCCGAATTGGGTGAGGGTGGCGTTGACGCTGTTGCAGAGATCCTGTGCGGAGTCGATCAGGGTGCCATCGAGGTCGAAGACAAGGAGTTTGATGGATTCGACGGGGATCGGACGGAAGACACGAACCATGAGTTCAGTGTAAAAGACGGTGAGGAAGTGAAGCAGTGAACGGAGAAGCAGTGAACGGAGAAGCAGTGAAGAGCGGTGCTCGATCCATCCTGGGCTTAGAGGGAGTGGACCAGCGCAAAGGACGCTGGTCCATACGACCTGACTACTCGCGGAAAGAAGTAGTCTCGGTTTGATCCTTCAAATCGGCCGGACTGCAGGCAGCAATTCTTGAAAGCTCTGGCCCGATCCGCAAGGACAGAGATCCTTGCGACCAAGTTTTTCGACAAGATCCTTCTCGCCCCGAACGAATCGGAGGCCGCGTTTTACATGGGTTTCGGAGGGGTAGCCCTTACGGCGCTTACTGCTGCGCTCGAAAGCAGGAGAGTTCTTCGAAGTCGTCGTGACGCATGAGAATCTCCTGGGATGGGATAGCCGAATCATACCATCGAGCGAAGAACCAAGCGGCAGCAGCACATCGCGACCGTCTGGAAGGCAATTACGGTGTTGACTAGACCATTTCGCTGATGCGGAGGCTGATCGCAGCCTCGACGGCCGCTTCAGAGTATCCGGTGACCGAACCCACACCCGGCACCGAAGCCGTGTATTCGCTCCCAGAGATCGAGACGGTGCTGGTGTAGCTCTGACCGTTAATGGTGACGCTGTAGCTAGCGAGCAACTCGTCGAGGCTCGCAATGGCGTTCGCCGCGCTGGCGGCACTCGCGCCGCTGCTGGAGACCGTGCTCCCACCGCTGGTTGCGGCGTTCTCAGTGCTCGTAGTCGCGGGCGTAGCAGCCGTGCTGTTGCTGGTGCTGCTTGGAGCCGCGACTGCGGTACTAATCGTTACCGTATCAGCGGTGTTGGATGCGGAAGAGGTCGTGCTGGCCGTCGAGCCGGCCGACTGTGGTGTCGTGGATGAGCTGGTGAGCTGCGAGAGTAAGGTCAGCGCCGAAGGGGATGGCGAGACTGCATGGATCGACATGGTCACCTCGTTGCCTTGGGATAGGCCTTCCGGCGACTCTCTATCGGCCACTTCGGGCATTTTGTTTAGCCGGTTGTGCCAGAAAGTTGTAGGGCGAGGTAACGGCCTTCTGTGGCAGGGGTTAGCGCATCAGGAGTAGCGGGTGCCGTCGATTTCGACCATGTTGCACCAGCGGCAGAAGCGAATGCTGCGGTGCGACGCGAGTGAGGAATAGTCAGGCTGCGCCCAGAGGTGGAATCCGAGCAGGCAGCCGAGATTGCGGAGCGTTCCCGCCTCGTGTTCGCGGTGCGGCCAGAACCTCTGCAGGTACCGCGCGAGTTCTGCGTCGGGGGATTCGGCCACGAATTCGGGGTTCTTGTTGGGCATCGTGCGAGCCTCGGCTGGAGCGGCGTCGGGGATCGACACTTCTCCGCATATTTGTCTTAGACACCGCACAACCCAGAAAAGTTCAGAAGAATTACGCTCGGTCAGCGGCAAGCGGCGTTATGTGCCGATGGCATCGCCAGAAACGCGATGCTGGCGGGTGCGAGCGAGACCTGGCCGGCCGGTTGCGCAGCTCCGCTAAGGGAAGGCAAGTCTCCTGCGGGCGTGAGTGTGAGTTCGGCGCCGTTGAGCTGCACGGTCGAGGAGACCAGATCCGCCGAACTCAGGGTGTAGCGCGCGGACTTAGTCGTAAGGGTCAGCTCGTGAGGGCTTGCTTTGTCGGCGTTGATGGCGAGGATGGTCACGCCCCCTGGCTTGCCCCGCATGCAGTGAGCGAAGACGTAGAGATCGGGCGACGGTGATTGGCCGGTGTCGAGAACTTTGGTTCCCATCAAGCGCCGCCAGAGCACTGCCGCCCAGTAGTTGGGACGCGGCTGCAGCGTCGACTCGTCGATGAGAGCGTAATCGCTGGCATCGAGGGTGTTGTGCATGACTGCCTGCACACCTTTTCTGGCAAGCGAGCCAAGCTGGTAGAGATAGCGGAAGGAATCGATGAAGCTGGCGGCCCAGGGGTCGCCGCCGCAGGCCGTCTCGCCCGTCTCGGTGAGCCAGAGCGGCTCGCCGGGCGTGAAGCGATCGCGAAGAGCCGCGTAGAACGCTTCGTCGCGATCGGTACGCGTGAGCCAATCGTGGGAGAGGGCTTTTTCCGGTGATGTGCCGGCAACGGCGGCGGCGGGGCCGATCGCGCAGCGTTTGGAAACACCGCCGTAGAAGTGGTAGGAGAATGCATCGAGTCCCGGGCCTTCGTCCTGAAGGATGTCCTCCGATTTGAGGATCTTCATGCCGGGCATTTGTGCGAGCACACCCGATTCGCCCACCCCGCCCGGACCGAGGGTCGTGATCTCAGGCGCAGCCTTCTTGATGTACGCGTCAAACGCGCGAAAATCGCGGGCATAGGCGGCTACGTCGTAGCCTTTCGGTGCTCCACCCATGGAGGCGAAGGTTGGCTCGTTGAACAGCTCGGCAGCAGCGATTTTGCCGCCAATGCTGCGGGTGTAGCTGAGAACCTTGTCCGCTTCATTTGGAGTCCAGACACCGTTCGAATCGCGTACGCCTGGGCTGATCGCGAAGGACGTGACGAGTTGGGCATCGACGGCGTGAGCGAAATCGACGACGCCGCGCCACTGGGCACGGGTCAGGACGCCATTGAATCCTGTGGGAGGCTTTGCTGGAGCAGGATCGTCGGAATCCTGAAAGAAAGTTGAGTTGGCCCAGGTTCCGCTGACGCGCATATACGCCGGACCGAGCGCCGCGGCGAGCTTGCGCAGGCGGGGATTGGCGAGATCGATGGGAGCGCGATAGCGGTAGAGCGAAGCGGGCATGCCGCCGGGTGTGGGTTGAGCAGTGTCGGCTGGCGCACTCGAAGCCTGTTTGTAAGGCGCCCAGAAACGCCCCCCGGTGATCTCAATCATCTCGACGTTGTAGGACTGGAAGCGCTCGTCGACTGTGCCCAATGCGGGCAGCTTGCCGGGTTGAATGCGGAGGGTGGAGTCCTGTGCGTCACAGGCGAGGGCGAGGCCGGCAGCAGTGGAGAGGGCAAGAAGGAAGCAGGCAGTTCTTTTGAAGGGCATCGATTGAGGGCTCCGCAGAGGTTCGAGACAACCACACCACTCTAGTTGCTGCGGAGGGGATTGGAAAGCCGGTCCGGCTGCGAGGTCTCAAAGAGGGGCCGGTGAGGAAGAAGCGGGGAGGGAAAAAGACAGGCGAAGCCCTCCCAGAAGACCTAAAGGCCTCGCCTGAGGAACAAACCGTTAGGGCCGCACTTGCAGCCCAGCCAAAGACCTAGTTGATGCGAATGTCGCCGGAACCGGTTTCGGCCCGTAGGGTTGGGCCTCCACCGTGAATCTTTCCGGTCATGTGGTGATGATCGAACGATCCCTGCACGACCATTTCGGCTTCGGAGTGAATGCTGCCTGAACCAGTGGAAGCGTCGAGCGTGAAGCCGGCGTCCCCAGGCCAGAGTTCGATGTTGCCCGAACCCGTTTCAAGCTTCGAGTCCATGGAAGGGATGCCGTGAAACTTGATGTCGCCCGAGCCGGTGTGAGCGCGCAGCCCACCGTGAATGTCGCGGAGCTCGATATTGCCGGAGCCGGTCTCGGCTTTCACATCGCCTTCGCCGGATTGTTCGGCGACGATATCGCCGGAGCCGGTGTTCGCGGAGAAGCCGCCATGTAGACCGGTGGCATGAATGTTGCCGGAGCCCGTCGACAGCTTCGCATTTTCACCGACGCTTTCCACGAAAACATCGCCCGATCCGGAACCTGCGGTAAGAATCGACGAAGCGGGAGCCTGAATCTCGTAGTCGATGCTGATGTTGTGCCAGCTCTCGTGATGCTTGCCGATGCTGACGATGTTGCCGGTCTGCTCAATCGGGGGATTGGCCGCGATTTCGTGTACGCGCTGCTCGTCGCCGCCGTCCCAGTTATTGGAGTGAACCTTGCCGAAGATGTGGATCTGGTTGTCCGTGCCGCGGGTGATGTGAATGTTCCCGGAGCCGGTGTTGACGGACAGCTCCACATGGCCACTCACGGGGAGGTTGCGCTCAAAAGTCGCCTCGGCAGCGAACGCTGGAAGAGCTGCTGCCATGAGGACTGCTGTTGCTGCTGCGAATAGATGCTTCATGGTGTTCCTCGATGTTGAAAGACAGTTCACAGTTCGAAGTTCACTGTTGGCGGTTGTGGTCGGTCGCACTGCGACGCTACAGGAAGTAGCATTCGGTGTGCCAAAGAGCGTTTTCTCTAACTTCAACTAATTCAGCTATTCGCGCGCTTCCTGGATGCAAGCGTCCGGTGGGCCTTGTTCGTTTCCGAACACCTCTGTGCGTGACTGAACGGTGACGTTGCCCTATTCCTGCAGAACAACCTGATCGCCTTCTTTCAATCCGCTGACAAGTTCGGTCACTGAACCGTTGGACAAGCCAATCTTGACCGGGAGCTTGCGGAATCCGTCTTTCTGATTCCGGTCCGGCACGTTGACATACGCATTCTTCTGGTTGTCGTAGGTGACCGCGTTCTCCGGCACCGTCAGGACGTTCTTGTGCTCATCCAGAAGAATCTCGGCGTTCGCGGTCATGTTGGCCTTCAGCTCGCCGCCGGGGTTATCGATACTGACGCGCACCTCAAAAGTTGTGACATTGTCTTTTTCGACGCCGAGGGGAGCGATCTTGGTGACTTTGCCGTTGAAGATGCGATCGCGAAAACTTTCGACCTTGATGCGTGCGGGTTGGCCCATGTACACGTGGGCGATGTCGGCCTCATCGACTTTGCCTTGCACATACACCTGGTTGATGTCGCCTTCGGTCATGATCAAAGTCGCGGTCGATCCGAGGACCAGGATCGAACTGACGGCATCCCCGATTTCGACGTCGCGCGAAAGGATGACGCCGTCCATCGGGGCGATGATGGTGGTGTAACTGAGCTGTTCCTCGAGCTGCTTAAGGCTGGCCTGACTTTGCAGAACCTGCGCCCGAGCCTGTTTCAGCTTGGCTGTGTCGACGCCGATCTGGGATTTTGCTCCGTCGCGCTTGTTGAGCGCCGCGAGGTAATCGCGATTGGCGTTATCGAGCGCCTGGCGGCTCACGACGCCTTCTTTTTCCATTTCGAGGTTGCGGTCGAGCGTCGTCTTGTACATGGGCAGGTCGGGGGCCGCGGCGTTCACGCGGTCCTGTTCGATGTTGGCCTCGTAGGTGCCGACGTTTGCCTCGGCTGCGGCGAGCTGAGCGCGCTGCGCATCCACCTGCGCCACGATCTCCTGCTGGTCGAGCTGGGCCAGCTCCTGGCCTTTGTGAACACGATTATTGATGTCGACGTAGAGTTTCTCGACGATACCGGAAGCCTTCGATTTGACCTCGACTTTCGTGATGGGCTGAATCTTCCCGGTGGCCACGACAGACTTCGCGACATCGCCCCGTTGCACTTTGGCAATGCGGTTGGGGTCGATCTGCGTGCCTCGGACGAGACGCGCGGCCATAATGCCGAGCACGACGACCACCAGCAAGCCGGCGGACCCGATCCAGATCCAGATTCGTTTGCCCTTCTTTGATACAGGCACGAGAGCCTCCCAGCACTGGCAGGTGGACGATTGAAGGATGAAGCCGGCCTACGGAAAGAATGAGAACCATAGGTCAGACGGTCGCGGCACTCGGCTGTCACCCGGAGGATCTCGCAGGGAGAAAGCTCGGTGAACCGCTACACATCATTACGTACTGGACCGAGGGTTGGTTCCGTGCCCATAGGGCTGCGGTAGGAGATCGGTCTCGACCACCCCCCTGGGGGACTTAGGTGCAAAGGGCGCCGATGCTATCCTCACAGGCGAGATGCACGGTCTGCCGCTGCTGCAATTCGTCGCTGTGGCCATGCTGATTCTGGTGAATGCGTTCTTTGTGGCCGCAGAATTTGCCATGGTCAGCGTGCGCGACACGCGGATCCAGCAGATGGTGATGGCGGGAGTTCCGGGGGCACGGGCCGTACGCCGCCTGCAACTTGACCTGGACGAGTTCCTGCCGGCGGTACAACTGGGGGTTACGCTTTGCTCGCTCGCGCTGGGCTGGATCGGCGAACCCCTGGCGGCGAGCATCTTTTTGGGCTGGCTCCAGGTGCTGCCGACGATTCCCGTCCACGCACTCTTCTACGCTCATCTGGGCGCGGTCGCACTCAGCTTCGCGTGCATCACCTACTTTCAGGTCCTGGTGGGAGAACTGGTACCGAAGTCGCTGGCGCTGCGACGGGCTGAGGCCCTTGCCGTCGCGGTTGCGCCTACGATGATTCTCTTTATGGCCGTAGCGCGGCCTGCGGTCCGCTTTTTGCGCAACTCGGCAGCGTTGGTGTTGCGCGGCTTCGATGTGCCACTAACCGAGCGCTCGGCGGTTCATTCGCCTGAAGAACTCAAGCTGATTGCCACGGCGGCGCGCCGCATGGGGGTTCTCCCCAAGTTTCAGGAGACGATCATCCATCGAGCGCTCGAGCTGAACGACGTGCCGGTTCGCGAGATCATGACGCCCCGACAGAGAATTTTTTCGCTACCTTCGGACATGCTCGTCGAGGAGGCCAGCGCGAAGGTGATCGAGGCCATGCATTCGCGGGTGCCTGTCTATGACGAAACGCGGGGCCCGGAACATATTGTGGGGGTTGTGTACTCCAAGGACCTGGCGAGGCTGATTTATTTCCGACCTTCTGGGCAGAGGCAGGCGCAGCGGGCGCCGACGGCCGACCGTGGAGGTCAGCCTTTTGTTGAGTTGCGCGTGAGCCAGGTGATGCACGACGTCCTGGTTGTCCCGGAGACCAAAACAGTGCTGGATCTGATTCGCGACTTTCAGCAGCGGCGCCGTCAGTTGGCGATCGTTGTCGATGAGTACGGCTCTACGGTGGGGCTGGTGACTGCCGAGGACTCGATTGAGCAATTGACTGGCGAACTGGAGGACGAGTTCGACGACCCGGCGCGCCCGGTCTTAACGACGGCGAGCGGGGCTCTTCTGTTGGATGGCGGCGCCAACCTGCGCGATCTGGAGACGCAGATGCAGTGGAGTCTTCCCCGCGAAGGGGGCGTCGAGACGCTGGCCGGATTCATCCTGACCCGCTTAGGCAGGATTCCGAGAGGCGGCGAGACGGTGGAGTTTGACGGTCGGCGGCTTACGGTTGTGGAAATGGAGGGCCGCCGGATCAGCAAAGTTCGGGTGGAACCTGCGGAAACCAGGCCGCAGGCCGCTTCCACGGCTTCCTGATTCCGGGATTCCCAGGGGAGCCTCAAGATGACGCGAATCAATGCACCCAATGTGACCAGGGTTACCTTTGTGCGCAAATCCTTGGATTACTTCAGATAACGCCAGAATAGACCATGCTAATCTTTGCCCCTAGAGCAGTGTTGGAGATCGGGTGGCATGAGACAGGATGTATATCGGGTCGCACACGATGAGGCGCATGCGGAACTCCTCGAAATCTCAAAGAGGTTCGACGAGTTGCGGCAGCGGAAGGAATCCCTTGAATCGGTAGTAGCAGCACTTTGCCCCATGCTCGGCGTGTCGCTTCCCACGCAGACACAGCAATTGGCCGGGGACGCGACAGAACCTGTCGCTCAAGCCTCTGCAGAACCAGTAAATTACACCTTCAATCAGGTTCAGAATTCTCAGCCCGAGGAATCCATTACCGATCCGTTCCAGCAGCGGGTCAGGAATGCTCTCAAGTTCAGCAGCAACAACAATGGCCACGACCACAAAGGTCTGCAGCCGGCTATGTAAATCGGTAGAAATTTGGAAGGTTATACTAACGAGTCTCATGGCGTCTCCGCAGGGTGACTTGGCCCGCGTTTTGGGAGACTAGGCGATCAGGTCTTCGGTAAACACCTGATTATTCATTACTTTTGTACTTCGTTATGTATTACTTGTCGCGTGGATTTTACGACCTTTCGTGCTAGTCTACGCCCCTGGAGTAACCACATGACACAAGAGACCTACCGTTTTGCTTATGAGGAAGCGAGCGCAGAACTACGCGAGATTCTCGCGCAGTTCCAGGCGCTGGAGGCCCGCAAGGAGCAGATGGAACAAGTTGTCGGGGCCTTGAAGGTGGTGCTGTCAGGGGAGAGTTCGATCGAATCCGCAGCTGGACCGGAACAGGTTCCGTTCCTGGTGCATCAGACCGTCGAACAGCCGGTAGAATTGGAAGCGGAACCCGTTGAGGCAGAGCCTGGCTTTGCGGAGCTGTCGTCCGATCCATTCCAACGGCGAATCGACATGGCTTTGCGGCACGGCCTCGGAACCAGGGAGTCACGGGTTCTGCCGCGCGGATTGAGCAGTTTGTTGTCGCGCGCATAAGCCGCGGGACGCAGGGACGAGATGGGCACCCGGATCGATGCGCTCCGGCTGATGAATGCAGCGAGGGCCCGGGGTGAAGCGAACAGGGGCCAGCGTTGAGCAATCTATTGGAGGAAGAATGAACAAAGAGGTTTATCGTTTCGCATTCGATGAAGCAAACGCCGAGTTGACTGCGATTGTGGGAGAGTTCGAGCAGTTGCGGATGCGCAAAGAGCGCGTCGAGAAGGTTGTTGAAGCCCTCAAGCCCCTGGCCGGTATCGACGGACAGCCGGCGCCTGAGAGGAGCAACTCAGAGTCACCGTCTTACTCCTACTAAGATCGCCTCAGTGTTCCGGGCGCTGTGCCTACCTGAACGCTGCCCCGGATTAACCACGCCTACGCGTCTCCAGACGGTTTCCAAGAAGCCCGATGCCCCCTAAGCATCGGGCTTTTGTTTGCGTATGAGCTGTCCTCCTGATCCGGAAAGCCCCCGAATTCCGGCACAACCCCGCAACTGAGTCTTCGTGCCTGGCGCGTGACATCGTCCAAGGGTGCTCCTGTATTCCTAAAGTGCCACGGGACGTTCGATCCGGCTGGAGGTTCTCTCGGTGAACCAGGGAATGAGCGGCGTCTCCGCGTGCGCCATTCAGTTATCGCCAAATGGGGCACACGCGATTCGTCTGGAGTCGATCCAGCCGGGGTAATCGCCTCTCAAAGTGCAGACAGACCTTCGTTTGGGTTTGTACAGACCGGTGCTGCGTCAACTTCTGTGGAAAACGCGACGGAACAAACCGAGTGGTTACTCGACGCACCCATCGTTACGCCACATTGTGACTATTTATTCAACATTTGCTCAAGGCGGGGGATGAAAATGAAGGTGTTGGTCTTGCACAGTTGTTGCCAGAACGAGCTTTTGATTTCCCACGGTTTACTGCGTGTTTGACTACGCGCCTGGAGCGAGCATGAGACAAGAGGTATATCGCGTCGCCTACGATGAAGCAAGCGCGGAATTGAGTGAGATTCTGGGCAGGTTCGAGCTATTGCGCTTGAGAAAAGATCGCGTGGAGAAGGTGGTCGAGGCTCTCAAGCCTCTGGTCGCGGAGGCTGCCGCAGCCGAGCGCAGTGCAGCTCCCGAGCGGCAGCCGCTCCCGATCGAGGTTCCGGTTCGCGCTTCCGCGGAACCGGTGCAATCGAATGCGCCCAGCGCGATTCCGTATCCGGTCCAGCAGGCGCCGAGCGATCCGTTCTCGCGGCGGATGGAAGCTGGGCAGAGCAGCGCTGCCAAAGACGTGAGTGAATATAGCCGCCTGTTCAACACCGGCGTCTCGCGAGGAAACTAGCAAGTCCGAAGGGCCATTTGGGGCGCGATCTCTCTCTCCGACGGGAGCCGGGATTGCGCCCTTCGTGTTTCTGAGCCATGACACGGTGATGTATGGTGAAGGCGCCGACGGAGCGCTGGTAAACCTGCTGACCGATGTCGTGGATCGTTGGGTGACCCCGCGGATGCGAGCCCGAGTGCCCTACCAGCTCCAGGTGTAGCCGATGCTGGTTGTCGTGTACCAGGGAACCGTGGGGATCTTGTTGAACGACTCTTGAATCCAGATAGAGCAGTGGTAGCTGAGGTGCACGATGGCCCCCAGTGCCTCACCGTCATAGAACCGGTTCTGGACCTGCGCATTGCCCGTGAAACTTGTCAGTCCCGCCTGAATCCACGTATATCCGCTGACGGTCTTCGTTTTGGGTAAGCTAAAGTTCTTCATCACGCCCAATGCTTCGGTGTGCGATCCGAAGTCCGTGTGCCAGAATCCGTGAGTTCCGGCATTCTCGTAGCTGTAGGCGAAGGTCAGCTCATCGCCGATCGGGTCCTTTTTGAGAAGGCCAAAGGTGTGGCCGATGCCGATGTTCAGATTGGCGCGCGGAACGAGTCCGGGACGGTCGAAGTCCGATCCGGGCATCACAAAGAAGTCCGTCGAGGTTCCGGCGTCCGCTGTGGGTTGCTGCGCACCAGCGACCGGAGCCTGCGCCGACGTATGAGCTGCCTGGCCTATGCAGAGCGCGGCCATCAGCGAGACAAAGACGAACGAGATCCTTGTGCTCATGCTTCCTGCTCTCTCTCGCAACAGAAGATGAGGATGAATGCTTCTGAGCAGATTCAAGCAGCAAAAACATAAACGAAGGGTGAAGGCAGAGCGAGTCTGTCTCTGCAGCTGAGATGGCCGGACTCGGTTCTCTCAGACTTCGATCAACGTCACCAGCTCCGCCTTGGGGGCGGCTTCAATGTTGAGATGCAGCATGCCGATGGTGACCGGCAGATCGAAGCGGCGCGGGCCGCAGGAACCGGGGTTGAAGTAGAGCACGCCTCTCTTGTGCGCGATGGAGGGGCGGTGTGAGTGGCCGTAGAGCACTGCGGAGAACTTCGCAGCGGCTGGATCCAGATGCAGAGTCCCTATGTCATGCAGTAGATAAATGTAGTGACCCTCGAAGAGCAGAACATCTGTCTCCGGCAAGCGGCTGCATGGGCCGCTGCGGTCGATGTTGCCTCGTACGGCGTGGACGGGTGCAATCTTTTCGAACTTCTTGAGGATGGACACGTCACCGACGTCGCCCAAATGCAGGATCTGCTCGACATCCTCGAGAGCGGGCAACAATTCGGGACGCAGAAGTCCGTGTGTGTCGCTGAGGACGCCGATCTTCATCAGCTGAAACTGAGAACTCGTGACCAGAGACCCTTGTGTGGTTTGCTGCGCGATTTGTGCTCGAGGAAGGGGTCCTCGACTTGGCGAAGGTTTCCGGGGTCTTTGGGGTTCTCCAATGCGATGCAATAGAGGTCGGTCCAGTTGCGCTGCCAGCGCCAACCGCGGCCTGCACCGATTGCGTTACGCTCGATATGAGCCGCGGCATGGTCAGCGGAGAGAACCGCGCCGCAAAGGACGCAACGGGGAGAGGCACCGTAGCGGAAATGGCCGCCACAGCTGCACTCATCGATGAAGGGCTCCCACTCGGGATCGATCACCTGGTGCGGTGTGGAAGGCGGAGGCACCTTTACGAGATGGCTGTTGGAATAACTGAATGTGGCGAGGGTGCCGCAGGCCTCGCAATAGGCATAAGAGAAGTCGCCGAACCCCGCGTGCAGCAGGGTGTAGCGAAAGATGCGCGAGCAGTGCTCGCAGTCGCCTTTGTGCAACGCAAACATGCACTCATCATAGCCTGATTTCGAGCCGGGTACGAGGGTCGAGGTGGTCGCGGGGCGCGTCGCCGAGGAAGTTGAATATCCCAAGCCAACGCTTACGACCGTGGCGGCCAGGAGGGGATGCCGAGAACGGGCGAAGCTGTTTGTGTTCTTGGTAACCTTGTTATTCTTGTTTGGCCGGCAATAGTCTGAGATTGCTCCCAACGACCCTTCATTCAAAAAGTTGAAGTAGGGCAAGAGGCTGAAACAGGGTGCCCGAAAACTGCGATAAGGAACTATCCCTGGTTAACGAAGGACACACTGCAACAAACTGGCGCCTCGCGGTCGCAGCCTATACTGAACCGCGTGTGCTGCAGGTGCTTGCACTGGGATTTGCCAGTGGCTTGCCGTTCCTGCTGACTTACTCGACTCTTTCAGCGTGGCTTTCGACAGTTGGTGTGCGGCGCGCAGCGATCGGCACCTTCGCTTTGGTTGCCACGCCCTACGCATTCAAGTTTCTATGGGCGCCTCTGATCGATCGCGTACCTCCACCATTGCCCCTGGGACGACGGCGCGGTTGGGGAATCACGATCCAGATCCTTTTGATCGGCGCAATTCTCGGCTTGGGATTGTGCAATCCGAAGCACAACTTGCCGCTGATGGCCGCGTTTGCGGTCGTTGTCGCATTTCTATCTGCCAGCCAGGACATCGTGATCGAAGCCTGGCGGGTAGAGAGCCTGAACAGGGATCAGCAGGCTCCCGGAGCAGCCATGATTCAGTCCGGCTACCGAATCGCCATGCTGGTTTCCGGGGCAGGTGGCCTATTCATCGCAGCGTACGCCGGGTGGTTCGCTGCCTATGCCACAATGGCTGCGCTGCTCGGTGTGGGAATACTGGTGTTTTTGCTGGGTCCGGAACCGAAGGTCTCGGCAGAGACTTCATTTGCTGCGGGATCGGGATCGCATGCGATTCGACACGCGTTTGCCACCGCTGTGATCGGTCCCTTTCGCGATTTCATGCAGCGACCGCTTTGGCCAGTCATCCTGCTCTCCATTTTCGGGTACAAGTTGGGCGAGGCAATGGCGGGAGTCATGTCAACCCCGCTTTATATATCGCTGGGATTCTCGCTTCCCGAGATCGCCACGGCTTCGAAAGTGTTTGGATTTTTCTCGATTGTGGCCGGGGTTCTATTAGGCGGTGTAGTGACGACCAGGTACGGAATCCGCCGCTCGCTGATTCTTTGTGGCATTTTGCAGT
>CAZPEZ010000062.1:0-31020 GCA_964585715.1 uncultured Occallatibacter sp. | reverse complement strand
CTGGGTGTGCTGCCGACACGTCTCTCTGCCGTGGACGAGGCAGCTTCGATCGATGTCTTGTGTTCCGACAAAACAGGAACTCTGACACGCAATGAGCTAACCGTAACTAGCGTGCGCCCGATGCCGGGATTCGACGAAGCTCGCGTCTTAGGATTAGCGGCTTTGGCAAGCTCTGAAGGCGGTCAGGATCCCGTCGATGTAGCGATTCGCGCCGCTTCGCACAAGGTCGCGTCGCATTCGCCAAAGCTGGCGACGTTTGTACCGTTCGACCCAGTCAAGAAAACCTCGGAAGCCACGACCACGGACGAGAAAGGCGACACAGAACGGATCATTAAGGGCGCCTTTTCTGCGGTAGAGGCCCTGACGGCTCCATCGCCTGCTGCAGCTTCGATCGCTGACGAGTTGGAAAAGCAGGGTTTCAGGGTATTGGCAGTTGCCGAGGGCCCTCAGGCTACCCTGCAGATTATCGGTCTGATCGCGCTGAGCGACCCACCGCGTGCAGATTCGATCAATCTCATATCGGAATTGCAGACTCTCGGCGTACGAACTGTGATGGTCACAGGAGATGCTCCGGTCACAGCGGCAATCGTCGCCAAGGCGGTTGGGTTGAATGGCTCTGTCTGTCCACCCGGAAAGCTTCCCGGCGACATCAAACCGGACGACTTTGCGGTTTTCGCGGACGTTCATCCGGAAGGAAAATACGATCTCGTCAAAGCCTTCCAGAAAAATGGATACACAGTAGGGATGTGCGGCGATGGCGCCAATGACGCTCCCGCGCTTCGCCAGGCGCAGATCGGTATTGCCGTTTCGTCGGCAACCGATGTGGCGAAATCGGCTGCGGGTGTCGTATTGACCGAAGCGGGCCTGGGCGGGATTGTGGCTGCTGTAAAAGAAGGCAGAATCACGTTTCAGCGTATCCTGACCTACACGCTGAATTCAGTCATGAAGAAGATTCTGCAGGTACTCTTGCTGGCCGTCGGCCTGATCATGACAGGACATGCGGTTCTGACGCCGATGCTGATGGTGATTGTCATGATCACCGGCGACTTCCTCGCCATGTCTCTAACAACGGACAGAGTTCAGCCGTCGAAGCTGCCGAACTCGTGGCAAATCGGCAGAATTACAGGTGCAGGGGTCATTCTCGGAATCTGCTTTCTTGCTTTCTCCACTGCAATCCTGGCAGTTGGTAAATTTGAGCTGCGTCTGAGCGTCGAAGCGCTTCAAACACTCTGCGTTGTCGGCATTGTTTTTGGCAGCCAAGCGACAACATATGTCATTCGCGGGCGTCAGCATCTCTGGGGATCGCGACCCAGCGTTTGGCTTGTGCTTTCTTCAGTGGCCGACGTTCTTATCATTTCAACTCTGGCTGTATCAGGAGTAGCGATGGCGCCATTGCCCGCTGTAGTGATCGCCTGCGAGTTTGCTGCTGCAATCGGCTTCGGCGCGCTGCTGGACGTCTTCAAGACGCCGGTCTTCGCTCGTCTGCGCATCTCCTGAAGAACCCGATGTCAGTAACGACAATGTGAGGAATATGAAAATCGATTCAGAGGATTTCCGCGTGCCGCCAAGCAAAAAGATCGACCTCAGCAAGTGGCCGACGAGTGTCGATCCTTATTACAAATCAAAAGAGCAGTATAAGGAGCTTCTGCAGCGACACATGGAGAAGCTGAGCGCTCTAGGATCTTCACTACGCCACCCGTCGGCACGCATTGCTCCTGATCTTTCAGGGAATGGATGGCGCCGGAAAAGACGGAGCCATCCGGCATGTCATGTCCGGAGTCAATCCGGAAGGCTGCGAGGTGTTCAGCTTCAAGCAGCCGAGTGCCGAAGAGCTCGAACATGATTTTCTCTGGCGCATCTCGTGCCGCATTCCTGAACGGGTTTGTAACAAATACACTCTGAATCCAACAACGGTCTTAGTGGATTTGCACATGGAGACAACCGCACCGCGGCTTTAGCAACGAACCGAGACCTGGTCGTCGGTCAGTGTGAATCCTGTGAATTGACAGGCAACGCCGGATTGACGGCGCGGCGAACTGTAGAAAGAAAGTTCGTTAGACTACATGACTGATTCTGCAGACTGCAGCCCGGCACGAAAACAGGCGCTCGCTCTGGCGGAGAGCTGGGCGATAGAACTGTCAAGTCGCGCATTTGATCCAGAGTCTGAGCAGTGTAATAAACAAGTACCGAGTAGTGACCACTTGCCGCGCGCCATAACTCAAACGCCAGGGCCCCGCCGGGTGGAGTATCGTCACGCCGGCCGTCGATAATCCATGAAAGTCCGAGAGCACCGGCAACCGAAGCGATGTTGGTGTCGTGTCCGACGAGAAAGAGCACGCGGTCACCTAGTTTACCTGGTGCCCCCTGCACTGGCCTGGCCTCAGCACTTTGCTCGATCGCTTTCGCAATAGAGTCGAGCAAATTTGAGGCGTACACACGTGCGATGACGGGCGTGCGCTCTGCAAAGTCTGCCGCAGCCGTGTGCAATTGCATCACGTTGCGGAGCATCGGCTCATCCATGCAACCCCACGCAAGCTCGGGAGGCTTCAAGCCCTCGGTGTATTCCAGGAGAAGATTCTCGGATAGCGTTGAAGCAACGCTCAATGGTCCCTTGAACTCGATCGGATGATCGCCTTTGCCGGCCGTAAAACTGACTGGAATACCAAGGAGCGAGGTGCGGTCCCCAGGCGCTGAGCGCCCGCAGCCTGCCAGAATTTGATCGAGCGCTGCCAGTTGCGGACGGTAAGCCGCTGTCAGATTGTTCGGGTCACCGCCGATGCGGCCCGCAACGGCGTCCCGGGCGAGCTCGCGACTCATATCTTCGGGAAGAGGTGGATGAAAGAGCGGGTCGTTCGCGCCTTCGGGAAGCGCATGCACGTCTACAGCGCATCCCGGAAACATCCCCTCGGCAATTGCCTTGCCGGTCTCGCGTGTCCGTTGGTCGGAGTCAGCGAGAATGGTGATGTGTCCGGCATCGGCGCAGCCGGTTGGAGCGAGCAAGCCATCTGCCGCAAGTCGGGCGCGGTCATAGCTGCCAAAGATCGTCATCAGCTTGTAGCCGTGATCTGTCAGGTGGCCCGGCGGGACACTCCATTCCGGCCATGGCGCAGCAGAATACGGATTGTATTGAGCCGGTTTGCTGGTCGGTGAGCGCACGCCGTGACGGCTCAAATAGACAACAAATTTCAGCTCGTCGCTACTTTTGACCGCGTCTCCGGCCGAGGTTTGCGCGTCACACGATGATGTGCACGCAAGCAGAACGATCAGAATGAGAATGGATTGGCGGAGCGTGGCGCAGAGCGACATGCTTATCCTCGAATGGACTTCTACGAAAGATGCAGACCGGCTGAGAGGCCCAAGGACCGATCTGCTTTGCCCGCGGGCCGTCATTTTTCGTGGTTTGACGTCCAGCGGAGACCGCCGTAATAGATCGGCTTGTAATACTCGCGCTGCGTCATATAGTCCTTGCTTCCGTTGTAAAAGCCCAGAATCGCATTGTTCGCGTTTTCTTCCGAGGCGGTAAGGGTGAATCCTTTACCGAGGTAGTAACTTGCCTGAGCGTCTACCTGGGTACGTTCGAAGTAGTAGTTATCTCCGAAGGGCCCGGTAACTGTGCCAGGGTTGCCGTCTTGCCACTGATAGGTGGCAATATTGGGTCCATCGTAGGAGAGCCCGACGGACACAACCGCGCGCTTGGTCTGGTAAGACGGGGTGATGTTATAGGAAAACGGAGCCTGGCCAACCAGCGGGGGAGTGTCCGAGCGGCCGGTCAGGTCATAGTTCTTTGATTGCGTATAAGTCATGTTGGCGTCAATCCGCGCGCCTGCCAAGACTCCCGGCAGAAACGAAAGGCGTTGTTGGTAGGCGAGCTCGACACCTTGAACGTATGCATGGCCACCATTCTGCCACTGCGTCAGCAGCACAGTTGGAGTAATGGGGTTGGGGAATGGGTTGGGTGCGGTCACCTCAGTTTGAAAGAGGGGCTGAGTGAGATGTTTGTAGAAGTACCCAGCTTCAATCATGCCAACAGAGGGCAAAAACCTTTCGTAGAGAAGATCGTAGTCATAGGCATGTTCTGCAACCAGGGCCGGATTGCCGATGTTTTCTGTGTTCGGGGTCGTCGATTCGTCCAGCGTCTTGTAAGGGACCAGGTCGTATGGGTTGGGCCGGGAGATTCCCATGCCAAAGACTGCGCGGAGGTCCGAGCTGGAGTCAACATTGTAGCGAAGCTGGACACTCGCCAGGGGACTGATATACGAGCCATTGCCGTTTACGGGTTGGGTAGAGACGTAGTTGCCGTTTGTGTCGTCGATCACGAGGTAGCCGGTGTTATCCTCGTTGGTCCCTTCGATGCGCAGCCCGGTTTGCAGGCGAAACTTGCTTCCCAAGTCGATAGTGTTCATCACATAACCGGCGGTGATCCTCTCCTGCAGGTTATAGTCCGCCGGGTCAGAGTTAAGATGGGTGGCGCCCACATCGAGAGGGAGCACCCCTGGGTTTGCCGCGAGCCACTTTGCAATCAAGTCAAAAGAGGTTACCGGCCCGAGCTTGTAGCTGCCGCCGTAGTAGGTGGGGTTGGTGAAGCTGGTTGTAAACTGCGTCATTGGCGGGAAGGCGTTCGAATTGCAAGTTGCAGTAGGCGCATTACAATCGTAAGTTGGCGAAGTTGCGTCTTGCCCCTTATGCGCATTGCGGATTAGGCCGCCAAACTCAAATGTCGACGCATGCGTACCCAGATGGTAGTTGAGTCCAACCGCACCGCTTGCCTGCAGATTTAGCTGCGACGACTGTCCAGTGGTGAGATTCAAATTCTGGAGGGCGTACTGGGTAGGATCGAAAATCGGATCGCCTGCCGCGCAAGGGAACTGAGGCCGGTATATGCTTGGCCCTGGACTGAATGCGCAAGTGCTTCCCACCGACGAATCTATTGGAGCGAAGTTTGCCCCTGGATTGCCGGCCGCTCCCCCGAAGCGAGAGTGTGATACGGCCGCGACATAGTTCACGAAAGCATGAGTGAAGACCTGGTTGCCGCCGAGAATGAAGTCGGAGATCTGATAGTTCGGGCGGCGGACGCTGTCACCGTAGACAATGCTGCCCGGTTGCGCGGGGTTGCCGCCATAAGCCGGTACAGCTCCAGTAATGTCGTAGTTGTACCTTTGGCCGTAGTCCTTGAAGTTAGTGAAGATGCCGTGCACGAAGAGGTCGGAATTATCCGACACCTTGTAATCCATGCTTCCGCCGAGGCCATACCGGGTGTGGTTGTAGAAATACTCTCGCTGGGAGATATTGTCGAAGTAAGGCGCATTGCCGCCCAGCGGATTGACATCCGGCGTGGGCTCCACGTCGTCCGTGCCGAGGTCGTTCAAGTCGTAGCTGTAGCTGAGGACGACCCCAAAGCGCTGGTGAGGACCGAAGCGCTTCCCGAAAGTCGCATCGTCGCGGAACCACTGCTGACCGGTGTCGATGGGGTTCCATCCGCCGAGGCTTTCAATACTGAGAGAGGGCTGGCTGCTCGTGGCCTGTCTCATGTGCAGGTTCACTGAGCCGCCAATGGCGTCGCCATCCTGGTTGGCAGATAGTGTCTTGTTGATCTCAACCGATCCAACAAGATCCCCTGGGACCACCCACAGGTCAACCTGCCGCACTTGAGGATCAGGACCGGGAACGACCACGCCATCTACGGTAGTGTTGCTGAGACGTGGTTCAGTTCCTCGAATCTGCACATATTGCGCTTCGCCTTCGTTGATCTGAACCGTTACACCAGGCATGCGCCCCAACACGGTGGCAACGCTCTGATTGGGCAGATTCTGAATTGTCTCCGCCGTCATCACATTAAGGATGTTGGGGGAGGTACGCTGTTCATTGATGGCAACGACGTCGCCCTCGACATTTGCAGTCACAACCACCTGTTCATTTGTCGAATTCAACTTCATCGTCACGTTCGCCGGCGTGTTTTCGCCGGAATGAACAACGATCGTCGATACAGAATTCGCGAAACCCACGTCGGAGACGGTCACGGTGTAGGTGCCAGGCGCCACGTTCGGAATCAGAAAATCTCCTTGGGCATTCGATGCGCCTGTAGTTGAGCCTGGCTGCAGCACAATCTGCGCGCCAGGAAGCACCGCTCCGGACGAGTCTTTTACGGTGCCACCCACGCTGCCATTGCTCGCCGGCGAAGCCGCCGCGCTCGCCTCCATCACTGCTTCGATGACGGGGCTGTTTGTCGATTTCCCGTGTGTTTGTCCGTAGACCGTGCAGCTCGCACAGAGACTAAGAACAATGATCCTCGATAAGATGTGCGGCCAATTGCGGGCTGTCATCGCGTGCCTCCAAAGTCATCTCGGGTTTGCAATCCGTTCCAGTGTGCAGCGGATCGGCTGAATCAATGCTGAAGCGCGTGTGACAGGACTATGAATTCTCGGCGTGATTGCTTGGCTTCAGCTTGGCTTCAGCCATACAAACGCATTCTTGGGTTTCGCCGGGATGCCTTATCGAACGGCGTTATCAGGGAGATAGCAATGCAGTTTTCCATTCTGAAGGTGATCGCAAGCGTTGCGGTTGGCGCGCTCGCCGGTGCTGCCGTACACGCTCAACAGCAGACGGGATTTCACATAACGCGCTCATTTAATCTGGGCGGCGATGGGTCCTGGGACTATCTTCGCTTCGATCCGGCGGCAAATCGGCTGTTTATTGCGCGATCTACGCGGGTGATGGTGGTCGATCTCGCTTCCGGAAGGCTGGTGGCGGAGATCCCCGACACCGTCGGCGTGCATGGTGTCGCTCTCGTGCCTGAGCTCAAGCGAGGTGTAACCAGCAATGGCAAAGCCGATACAGCTTCCATCTTCAGTCTCGATACCTTGAAGGTGGTCGGCAGCGTGTCCACGGGAGAAAAGCCCGATGGCATCTTGTGGGATCCATTCAGCAAGACGGTATTGACCATGAACGGTCTTGCGAACAGCATTTCGATGCTGGACGTTGAGGCGGCAAAGCGAGTCGCGACAATCGCTCTTTCGGGACGCCCCGAGGCCGCGGTTGCCGACGCCAAGGGCAAAGTGTTTGTCAACCTCGAGGATAAGGCGCAGATTGCCGAAGTCGACATGGTGACGCTTTCGGTCCTGCATACATGGGACCTCGCGGGATGTACCGAGCCCACCGGTTTGGCCATCGATCTCCGGAGTGCGAGGCTTTTTTCCGGGTGCCACAACGGGATTCTGGTTGTCATCGATGCTATCTCCGGCCGGAATATCCAGAAGGTCCCGATTGGGCTTGGTGTGGATGCCGTAGCCTTCGATCCCGCGATACAGACAGTCTTTACTTCGAATAAGGAGGGCACGATCTCGGTCGTTCGCCAGCTGGACGCGAATACATATCGGAATCTCGAAACCGTGCAGACCCTACCCGGAGCGAAGACCATGGCCCTCGACCCAACACGTCACGTGGTCTACACTGTCGCCAACCGCGAAGGCCAATTCGTCCTGCTCGAAGTCGGGCAATGAGCGCGGGGACGGATGGGGCATTTGGGGGTGGAGGCGATGTGCGCGTTCTGGTGGTGGAAGATCACGCCGGTCTGGCGAAGAACGTTGCACGCGCACTGCGCGAATCCGCCGGTTATGCCGTCGATGTATCCTTCGATGGACAGGACGGGCTGTTCATGGGCGAGTCGAATCCCTATGACCTCATCCTGCTCGACCTGATGCTGCCCAAAATAGAAGGACTCGATGTTTTGCGGGCTCTTCGCCGCAAGGATATCCGCACACCGGTGCTCATCCTTACTTCGCGAGACGACAAGGAATCGACAGTGGCTCTTCTGGACGCGGGAGCAGATGACTACTTAACGAAGCCATTCGATGTGGATGAAATGGTGGCCCGCTGCCGGGCTCTCATTCGCCGCGCCCATGGCGTCGCCTCACCCATCGTCGAAGTAGGCGACCTCGTGATCCACCCCGAGGAGATGAAGGCTTTGCGCGGCGGACGACTGTTGACGCTCACCGCCATGGAGTACCGACTGCTTGAATACATGGCGCACCGCCCGCGGGCCGTGCTCTCAAAGAGCGAACTTCTTGAACATCTCTACGACCACAACTGGGAGAAGTTCAGCAATGTGCTCGAGGTCTACGTCTCTTCGCTACGGCGCAAACTTAACCAGGACGGTGCGGTGCAGCTGATCCACACCCTCAAGGGGCGAGGCTACGTTCTCGTGCAATAGCGCGGCTCTGTAACAACCGTTTAATAAAGCCGGAGCTGCCTGGCTCCTACAATGGCTGCACGCCGCGAGTGCAACCTATGCAGCTGCCGATCCGAATCCGGCTCTCTATCAGCTATTTCGTCATCTTTTCCCTGGCGGGGATTCTTCTTTGTTTCTCGTCTTACGTGATGGCTCGGCGAAGCCTGTATATAGCCCTGAATCATGAACTCGATGAGCATATCGACGACGTGCGGGACTTCTTCGCAGCGCATCACCTCGCGGGGGACTATGATCGCGCCCGCACAGAAACGTCCGCTGAGTTTTCGCTGAAAGACGATGGAAAATGGCTGCAGATTCAGGACCAGCAAGGCCGCTGGATCTACCGCGCCAAGCGCATGATGGTCGCCCCTCACGATCTTCCGCCGGCGTCGGCCCTTCCTCCTCAAGGCATAGTCGCCGAATTTGAGGCCGGAGCGAAGCGCGTTCACTCACTGCGGCGCTGCTTTACGCTCGATGGTCACGCGTTTGTCGTCGAGACCGGTGCGACGCTGACCAAGACCGATCAAACGCTTCATCTCTTCCGCAACGGGCTCTTGCTCATTTCTCCAGCGGTCTTTCTCGTGGCCGGGCTTGCCGGCCACTTGCTCAGCCGCCGCGCTTTGAACCCTGTTGCTGCCATCGCACGAGAAGCGCAGCGCATTCATGATACGAATCTGCAAATCCGGCTCCCGGACCTTAGAACACGAGATGAGCTTGCCCATCTTTCGGCGACGCTGAATGAAATGCTCGAGCGAATCGAGTCCGGCGTACGGAGCGTCAGGGATTTTACCGCGTATGCTTCGCACGAATTGCGGACCCCGGTTGCACTGATTCGCACGGAGGCCGATCTGGCACTCCAGTTCGAGAGAACCAACCAGGAATACCGGGAAGCGATCGAAGTGATCTCCACTGAAGCGCTGCGCATGTCATCGCTTCTCGATAGCCTTTTGTTTCTTGCGCGAGCCGATTCGGGCGCTGAACAAGTCCACTTGCGGGCTCTCGATGCGCGCGGTCTATGCGTGCAGGCCTGCGAAAAGTGGCGCCCAATCCTGGAATGCGCGCAATTGCAGCTTCGCGCTAATTTGCCTGCCGGCACCGTACCAGTCTTGGCCGATCCGCTCTACCTCCAGCGCTTGCTCGCCATCATTCTGGAGAATGCAAGCAAGTACACACCAGCACATGGTGTGGTGAAACTGACGCTCGAGATCGAAGACGATGTTGCCCGCTTCATCATCAGCGACACGGGAATCGGCATTCCCCCGAGGGACCGGAGCCATATCTTCGAGCGCTTCCGTCGGGGCAGCAACGTACAGGAAGCGAATGACCACGGCTCGGGGCTTGGATTGGCACTGGCCGCGTGGATCGCCAAGCAACATCGGACGACTATCGAGGTGGAGAGCGAGCCTGGCTGCGGCAGCTCTTTTTCATGGACTCTGTCGCTGGCGCCTGATTGTTCGACAAGGGCAAGCGCGGACCAGAATCCTGTCGCGAGCGAGTACCAGTCTCTCACGCCCCCGAGAGCATAAGAATGCGCGACATTCTATAAGAGCCCCTTCACTGGTTCGCTGCTCAGTCTCCGACGCCTGCCGTTCGGTCGGCAACGGGCACCGATACGAAATGGAGCCGGTATCAGATTGGTCCCTGAGGTCGGCATCTCGAAAGGAATTTCGAGCTGTAGTCGCTGCTCCCGGAGCATGACCCTCCACTCGCCATTTACCCGACACGCTCGTCTCATTTTTTCCAGGATTACTCCCTGCTGAAGAGGTCAGTGCTTACAATCCAGTCCACCCGGAGGTAAAACCTCAGGACTCTATCGGAGCTGTTCCCGGCAATGAGGCGTAAGGAGAGCACGATGCGGGCGCGGCTCGAACCGAGGCCAGACGCTTCCGTCGGACCTATCAAAGGTGACCAGCTGCTGAGAGTCGCGCACGGGAAGGTTGCGCAACACAACCTGATGCATCAGCGTGAAGATCGCCGTGTTGCCGCCGATGCCGAGCGCCAGAGAGAGCAGCGCCACAATGGTGAACCCAGGACCCTTTCCCAAGCTGCGAACGCTCAGCCGCAGGTCCTGCAACATGCCGTCGACGGCGGATTCCCAACGCGATGACCATACCTGATGCTTGATGGAGTTTTGGCTGCCCACCTCGACCAGGGCGGTGCGCCGCCCTATTTCCGGAGGCATGCCAGTACCTTGTTTATGGGCGACTGATTCTTCCACGTAGCTGCGCAGTTCTTCGTCGAGTTCAGTTTTCGACTCGCTGCTTTTGGGCCAGAGATCTCAGGCTATGAATGAGATTCGTGAGCCACCGCATTAACTTCCTCCCGTGATGTTTTGGCCCCGATTCAAGCTTCGAGGATGCGCGAGATCGCTGCTGTCTGTCTCTGCCATTGCCTTGTTTCCTCGGAAAGAGCACTGCGGCCCTTCTCAGTGAGGATGTAGTACTTTGCGCGGCGATTGTTTTCAGTGGCGCGCCATTCTGACCTCGCGTGGCCTGCTCTCTCCATGCGGCTGAGCGCAGGTAATAGCGAACCGGGGTTTACGCGGAAGACACCTTGACTGATCTGCTCGATGCGCAGTGCGACACCGTATCCGTGCATCGGCTCGAGGTCCAGGGTTTTGAGGATGAGCATTTCCAGCGTGCCCTGGACCATGTCTCGAGACTCAGGAACACGCTGGTTAGCTTCGTCAAGTTTGACAGGCAAGGCGCTCTCCTCTCGACAATCAAGATGAGAGTGCGTTTCCTCTCGTTTGTCAAGAGGTGTGTAGGGCCTGCGGCTCTGCAATTATTCTTGCTCGGCGAGAAGCGTCAGCTATCTGTTCGGAAACCAACATGCGATCGCGTTAACACGCTCACCGAAGCACCTTACTCCTCAAATGTCGGCCAGCGTCCGGAATTCACGGTCCGAATTGTCACCGAATGATTTCCTGTCCAATGGGCGTTTTTCAGGACTACTCTCGGCGATAAGCGTCTGCGCTCCTGCGATCAAAAAGGCTATAAGCAACGACCCGATAGCAAACCATTTTGATCTCAGGTTTAGCACCTCCTATTCCATTCGGGCCTGCAGGTATGTCCTATGCGTGACACGCGGCGGTTGTTCAGGTTCTTTCTTTGGGTGGCCGACTCTGGTGACAGCAACGCCTTAGCCGAGGCGGTAGCGAAAGGGCGCACCATCGCGCATCAATCTGTTCGACCGCAGCGACAGACAGGGGACTCAAGCGAGGTTTGTGAACATTCCTTTGGCAAAAGGCCTTGCAGGCAGTGCGCAGATCGCATCCCGGTGAGACGTGATTGGCATCACTGATCGGCAGGCATCGCCGGTTCGATACTCCGACATCTACTCAGGAGATCTGCCCGTGAATCGTTTCTGTGCGCGCATGTTCGGTCCCGCCCTGTTCGTCTTTCTCGTTTTGGGTATTGCCGTCCAACCTGCCATTGCTCAGCAGGATCAAGCCAAACATGTGTACCATCGGCTGATTCCAGCCGGGGATACCTGTGCCAGCTGCCACAAGGTGATCTACGACCAATGGAAAGCCAGCCCGCATGGCGCCAACGGTGTCGAATGCACCGTGTGCCATGGCGAGACAACATCAAAGGACTTCGCGGGCACGCCGGCGTTAAGCACATGCGACACCTGTCACACCGATCAGGTGGCACAACTGAAGTCTGATCCATTCATGAAAGACAAGACGTGTGTGAGCTGTCATCAAGCACACACCTTCGTGGAGCACAAGAAGGCGGCCCCGACAGGCAATTGATAACACTTTCAAGGCGTGGCATTCTCGAACTGCTGGCCAGCGCATCCGCGCTCACCGCACTGGAAACGTGTCATCGCACGCCAAGGGAATGCACGACCGGTTGCCCTGAAAACTAGTAGGTCGTGCGCGAACATCAAGCTGTCGAAAAAGAAGCTGCGCGCCGGCGACGCTATGACCGTCGAGGCCGATGTAAGCAATACCGGACCACTTGCGGGAGATGAAGTTGCTGAGTTGTATCTGCATCCACCGCAGACCGCGATTTCACCTCGGCTGGCGCTCTCTGGATTTGAACGCACACCTGGACGCTGGG
The DNA here is from genome assembly GCA_964585715.1 of uncultured Occallatibacter sp. Lineage (GTDB taxonomy): Bacteria > Acidobacteriota > Terriglobia > Terriglobales > Acidobacteriaceae > Telmatobacter. The sequence continues at coordinate 18,729 of CAZPEZ010000062.1, read as the reverse complement.
GCAACGAAGCATCTGTCGTTCCGCCTTGATCCACGCACGCTATCGCAGGTAGATGAAAAGGTGAGCGCGCAGTTGTGCCGGACCGGTACCGAATTTCACTCGGCGGATCGCAGCCCGATGGCGACGCAGCAGCAGGCGTGCAGACAAAAGACTTCACAATTGCCGGAACGCAGCCAGTTCCGCACCGAAGTGCGCTTCAGTAGATGGCGTTCTATTGGGGTGATCGGTATCGAATGTTTTCGCCGTCGAGTTTGTATTCCGCCGAGCAGACATCGCCGCCGCAGATCATCGTCTCTCCCGCACAAAGCTGGCGGCGCGTGATCAGGCCCATGGTTCCGCAACGCGGGCAGGACATGACAGCAACATAAGGGTTTTGCGCGTGGCCGAGCTTGGTCTGGTTCTCAAGTACGAATACTGTACCCGGATCCATCCTCTCCGGAATCCATTCTTCTAAATATTGCAAGTCGGTCGACATCCTGCCCTCCGAGAGTTTGACGTGACGGAGCGACTTCGATCACCTTGGCCGCTCTGTTATCCAACAACAGCAGGCTGCAATGGCTTAGAACGGATACGACAAGTTTCAGTTGGTGTTCAGTTTTGCTGGCGGTCAGGCTTCGCGTCAATTGGAAATGCGCCTGGCCCAGTATCGAACAGGGTACTCTCGATAGGTACGAACGTGGTACTCATCGACCAGCGGTTGGGCCGTTCTTTGACTCGGCGGCAGACTCGATGGCCCGATACGTTTCGACATTGCGCAGAATCGCCTCGACGTATTCACGGGTCTGCGTGAAGGGAATCGACTCGATGAATTCGTCCATCCCGTGATAGGGTCCGGCCGCTTCCCAATCGGCGACTCGTTCGTCGCCTGCGTTATACGCTGCAAGCGCGTACTCGGCCACACCACCGAAATGATCGAGACCATGGCGCAGATAGCGTGTGCCCAGTCGGATATTCGTTTCCGGATCGAGAAGCTGGTAGGTCTCGAAGTGGGTCATGCCTTCTTCGCGCGCCATCGCACGGCCGACTGAAGGTAGAAGCTGCATCAAGCCCCAGGCGTTCGCATAAGAAACCGCGGCGGGGTTGAACTCCGACTCCTGGCGGATCAACGAAGCGACAAGATAAGGATCGAGGCCATTCTTCTCCGATTCGGTTTTAATCGTGTCCCAGTAGGGCTCGGGAAAAAGAATGCGCCAATAGACCAATGGAATTGAGCTGATCGATGCAGTCGCGGCATAGGGCAACGCGCGCTTGAGGGCACGCATGGCGCGATAGGTGTCGCCGAACGAGGCGTAGATCTGGGCCTCTGCCAGCGCACTCCATGACCCCGAGTCTGGATCGGCAGCAATCTCGCGCGGAATGTATTCGTTCAGACCGGCATTGGCGAGCAGCCGCGCCTTAGCCAGATGCTCGCTGTCTTCGGGAAAACTGTCGTCGAGAGGAGGCAGATCCGGCGGCTTGATGTTGTCGACATCCGGATCGGCGACCGGCTGCAGCGTCCCCAGGGCCGCGAGTCTTTGGCGTGCCATCTGCGCGTAGAAGAAATGCTGGTAGGCGCGAACGATCGCCGCATAACTCGCTGCCGCGGCGGCAGGCTTGTGGTCCTGTGTCTCATATAGGCGAGCTCGCCAATAGAGAGCCGCGACAGTTTCAGTCGCGCTCGGATACAGATGAATCTGTTCGTCGAAGATGCGCTCGGCGTCGGCGTAGAGGCCCTGACGATAACTCAGCCAGCCAGCCCGCCAGTGCACCGCCGCTGCATTCTTGCTCTGTGGAAAATTGGCAGCCAAATAGCTGTAGTACTCAATCGCTTTGGAATAGTCCCGCGATAGCAGATACATGTTGCCGCTGGAGAACAGTGCTTCGGCCAGCCACTCACTCTGCGGAAAACGGGCCTTCATCTCCTCGACGATTCGTTGCTGGCCTTCGCTGTCGTCTCGGCTCCTCGCAAGCTCCATTAGTAGATACGAGCGTCGCGCGCCGTTCTCGTCGGGCGTGTCGGGAAGAGCCTCTGCTGCAACCGTCGTGAGCTTCTTCAATTTCAAGTCGCAGGCGGCCGCGGCCACCGCGAAACCCGCACGCGCCTGCTCCGGGAGCCCGCGCTGACGCGTCAGTGCGCGGTATTGCTCACTGGCGAGCGCATAACGGCCGGCGTCGTAGTAGGCATCACCCAGGCTCCGTAGCTCTGTCGCCGTCAAGGTCTCCTCGGCGCCGCTGGCCGTCAAGCGCGCGCGCGCGACTTCGGCCTCCGGACTCAAAGGGAACTTGAGCAGAACATCTTTAAACCCCTCGTCAGCCTCGCCGCTCTGTCCCCGTGCCAGCTCGACTTGTGCTTTGGCAAGCTGATAGCCAGGCCGATCGACGGCTGCGGTGTGCTCGCCCAAAGCCAACGCCCGCTGCGCTCCAGGAAGGTCGTGCATGGCGAGCATGACCGTCGCTTCGAGTTCCGGCGCTTCTACATCGAAGACGCTCTCCGGATATTTCTGCGCGAAACCATGCAGAAGCGACTCGGCCGCCGCTTCGTTTCCGGCCTCATGTGCCGATCGCGCGGCGAGAAAATCAGCATAGTCGTCGAGGACATCGCTGGCCTGCCCCGCTTGCCGCAGGCTGGCAGCAGCTTCGGTGAAGCGCCGGTCGGTGAGATAAGCGTGGCCGAGCGCCAGATAGGCGGCGGCGGCAGCGTCCCCGGTATGCCTCTGGGCGTAGCTGGTGACCCCGGCGTACGCTGCCGGGCTGCGCATGGTCGCTAACTGTTGCGCCATCGGGCGCAGTTCGCTCGATGCAACAAAGGCTTTCTTGATCCGGATCGCCCGCGCCGAGGGACGCCGCTTGCGGCGCGCCGTCAGCCTCGACCGCTTCCCTTTCCGCGTTGATGACACCGATCTTTTTGTGCCCGTCCGGGCAGCGCTTGTCGGATTGGATTTGGACGATGCCGGTTTACCCTGTGTGGCGCTTGAGTCCGATGTTTGAGCAGCAGCAACGAAGACCAGCAACCACGCAGCCAGCGCGATCCGAAAAACACGCGCTCGCCCGCAGGTGGCCAGGAACAACCAAAGGCACTTCATACCCTCACTGTAAGCGGATTTGAACGCGAGCAACAGTCCCGAAGGCCCGTCTGTTACCACTGAAGTCATACTTCTCGAAGAGGCTGCGCGAGGGCCAATTCGGCAGGCCGGCCGCAGTTGGTGGCTACGGCTGCCGTCCATTACACTGGAGATGGGCCGACTGGGCCCGTTTCCCAACGATTTTCCGCAACTTACTCCGATGGCGACCATCCAACCAATTGCAGAGAACGAGCAGCATCCCGACGTCGCACTGGTAGAGAGAGTGCGCGCCGGCGATATTTCGGCCTACGATACGCTCGTTCGCAAATACGACCGGCAGGTCTTTCGGATCGCGCAGCACATCACGCAGAACCGCGAGGATGCGGAAGACGTGATGCAGGACGCCTTCCTGAAGGCCTACGAGAAGCTCGACCAGTTTCAAGGGAACTCGAAGTTTTACACATGGTTAGTTCGGATCGCAGTCAACGAAAGCCTGATGCGGCTGCGCAAGCGGCGCACGGGCAAGATGGTTTCGATCGACGAAGACGTCGAGACGGAAGAGGGCAGCGTTCCCCGCGACCTTGCCGACTGGGCTCCCGATCCGGAGCAGAACTACACCCAGGCCGAACTGGCCGAGATTCTGCGCAAGACCATCCAGGGATTGCCGCAGGGCTTTCGCGTCGTCTTTGTGCTGCGCGACGTGGAAGGACTCTCCACGGAAGAAACGGCGGAGACGCTGGGTCTCAGCGTGCCTGCCGTGAAATCGCGGCTTTTGCGCGCCCGGCTGCAACTGCGCGAGCGGCTAACCCGCTACTTCCGCAGGAAAAAGGGTGGTGAGAAGTGACCTGCACTGAGTTTCTGGCCCAGCTCGACGATCTGATCGACGATGTTGTCACGACGCAAATGCGCGCCGATTTGAAGGAGCACCTGCGAGGCTGCGAGCACTGCGAGGTCACCCTCAACACCACGCGCAAGACCATCGAAATCTATCGGTCACATGAGATCTATGAGCTGCCCACCGGCCTGCGCGAGCGGCTGCACAAAGCCATCATGGAGCGCTGCAAGAAGGGCTGCTGAACGTCGTAGTAGATCGGGAACGCCAGGCGTTGAATCGGCCGTTCCGCTCCAATATCTCGGGACTCTCCCCCGCTCTTACTGCAGCAATCCAAACTCCGCCACACTGTTCGGCGTTCCCACAAACACCTTTCCGTTCACGATCATCGGCGTGATGAACTTATTCCCCCTGCCGAAGTGATCGCGGCTATTTGCCGCCTGGTTGCTGTTATACAACTCCGCCAGAGAGGTTGCGTCGTAGGCGTGCAGCACGGCCGGCGATGCGTTCTCGACTGCCCAGACAATTCCGTTTGAACTTCCATTCGCACTGATCGCGGGCGTCGTACCCGGATACTGAAAGCTGCTATTGCTCTGGGCGCTCGCCGTCGTGGCGAGCTTCGCATTCGTAATCGGAAATGCCTTCAGGTTGTCGTTCACCGCACCGTAGTAGACGGTGTTATCGAAGTACGCCGGCATCGAAAACACGCCGCCGATGGCTCCGGGGATCTCCTGATAGATCGCGCTGTCGTTTTGCGCGTTGAATTTGCCCATCGAGTCGCGGTTCACGACGTAGATATTCGAGTCCTTCCCTGCCCCAACCGCCAGATGATGAACCGTACCCGCCGAGTCCTGCAAATCGGGCAGCACCAGCGCGCCTCCGGAGCCGAGATCCTCGTCGCCTGACGACTCGGACACTGTATTCGATGTTTCAAAATAATCTGCAACGCCAAGGTTCGTTCCACTCGTCGAGACCTTGATAAACCCATTGCCGAAATCGCCTTTGACTGGGAATCCGCTCGCATTCAGAGTTGCGTCAAAGGTGCCGTTGGCATCGAGGAAATAGATGTTGCCGCTCGCGTCGGCCGCAAGCCCCGCCCCGGCCATCCAGATTGAGCCCTCGCTGCCGTTGGGCGTCAGATTCAGAACGCTCGTCTGCGCGAGCGTCGACTCGTTATACCCCATCAGCCATCCGGTGTACGCCCCGCCATCGCAGTGCGAGGTCCACCCCATATAGAGGACGCCATTCAACAAGAGCAGACCGGCACGTTCCGCATACTGGCCAGGATCGAAGACGACATTCCCGTTTGAGCTGTTGGCTCCGGTTCCGGGATAAGTCGCCGCGATCTCGGCAGGACTGCCCGAGAGCTCCGCGCCGGTGGTTATGTCGAGCGCATGCAGCCGTTGGTGGTAGTGCCCCGAGGAGTCTTGCGTCATCCCAACCACAAAGATCGTCCCATTTGCGCCGGCCTTCCGATCGATGACCGGCGTTGAGGTAATGCCGATTTCCGGCGTGATCTGCCCGCACCCGTGGTCGTCGCTGGTGGTTTCACCTGACCCAAGCACGGACGTCTTCCAGAGCTGCGCTCCCGTGTCGGCGTCGAAGGCGTAGACGCTGTCGTGTTCGGTCACTGCATAGAGCACGTTGTGTGACTGGCCGGCAATCGTCAGTCCAGACAAGTAGAGCGGCTGCGCATCGACATGGCCATCCACGGCCAGAGTTCGAATCAAACCAAACTGGGCCGAAGTCACGTTGCTCGTAGTCAGCGTCGTTTCATTCGGATTCAAGCCAGTGCGAGCGACATCCACGTGATACGTGGTGATGTCGACGCTGCCCGAAGATGGAGGAGGCGGGGTTGGAGGAGTTGGAGGCGTCGGCGTGGTCGAGGCTGCCGTGACCGTAAGAGCAACCGAGGCGGTGTGGGTGCGAAACCCGCTCGATCCTGTGAAGACCACCGTCGCTGTCGTAGCCGCGGCGCTGGACGAGGCCGTCAAGCTCACCTGTTGCGGGGTGCCCACGGTCAGCGTGAGGGATGAAGGCGAAGCCGTGACGCCTGACGGTAAGCCGCTGATTGCGACGCTGACGACGCCTGTGAAATTGGAGACCGCCGTTGCCGTGAGGGTGATGGCCTGTGCTGTCCCGCCGGCTGCGATGCTGGCGCTCGCCGGGATGGCTTGCAGGGCAAAATCCGCTGAACTGACTGTGACCGAAGCGCATCCGCCGGCCCACAGCGCCGGCAACACCGCCCAGGCGCAGCGTTTAGATACCTGCCAAGTTCTCCTCATTGGCCATTGCTCCTCGTCGTTGGGGGTACAGAACGGGGACAGAAGTTGCGATGCGCTTCCTCTCGGAAATGTTGGCAAAGCGGAGGAAAGCGGAGGATTTGAGCCGATCATACGCAGGGATACTGCAGATTTCGATGAAGTTCTGCCCAACAGGGAGTAACTTTAGGCAGCTTTCGCACCGCAACTTTCCGCGTAGAATGCGGTCATTGCCTACAGGGGTTGAGCGCAACTTCGTGCCCCCCGAGACCAATAGCTTCAGGGATGGTTATGCAGGTTCTCGAGCGATCAATGGTTGCGCTTTTGTGCCTTAGCCTGATGACTCCCCCCCTGCCAGGTTGGTCGCAGACGACCAAAGCCAAACAATCCGCGGGCGGAAAGAACCGTCCGGCCTACCAGTCCGATCAGTTGCAGGGGGATGCGCGCATTCTGCACGCTCTCAATCGGTTCACCTTCGGCGCCAGGCCCGGAGATATCGATGTCGTCCGTTCGATCGGACTCGACAAATGGTTCGAGCAGCAGCTTCATCCCGCGACGCTCGACTCGACCGACCTGAATACACGCCTTGCCGAGTTCCCCGCGATGCAATGGACCCCTGAGGACCTGCTTTTCAGAATGCCGAGCAACGCAATTATTCGTCAGGTGCTGGACGGCAAAGCCCAAGTTCCCGAGCGTGGGGCGCTGAACGCGGTCTACGAGAATGCTGTCTATCGCGTCGCAGAGAGGCGACAAGAAAAGGTACAGAAAAGCGATACGGCTCTGAACGCTCCTCCTGCCGGCACCATGAATTCCGCAGCGGCCAACGAACGCGAAGTCGAGAAGACCGAGAATCCTACTCCGATGACCAGAGACCCGTTCTCGACCCCTGAGGCCGAGTCGGGCGGGATGATGACGGCTTCATCTGCGCCTGTCCCGGCGGCGCCCGCATTCGATCAGGCACCGATCGACGCCATCCTCGACCTTCCTCCCCAGCAGCGCGTGTATCGCCTGGCCACGATGCGCCAGCCCTCGTTCGACGAGTTCTTCAAATCGCTCAAACCGCTGCAGCGCGCTCGGCTCGACGCCGGCCTCAACCCCGATCAACGCGAGGTAATTGGCGCACTTGAAAATCCCGAACGTCTGGTCACCGAAGAGCTGATGGCCCAACGCCTCACGCGCGACATTTACTCCGGCGCGCAGCTGCAGGAAGTGATGACCGATTTCTGGATGAATCACTTCAATGTCTACCTGCGCAAGAACGAAGCAACTCCTTACTATCTGGTCAGCTTCGAGCGCGACGTCATCCGGCCGCTGGCGCTGGGCAAGTTTGAAGACCTGCTTGAGGCTACCGCGCACAGTCCCGCGATGATGCTCTACCTGGACAACGCGGAGAGCATCGGACCGCATTCGCAGGCGGCAGAACGCGCGGAGATGGCAGCCTCGCGGCGCCCGGGCAATCAGAAGAAGACGCGCGAGGGACTCAACGAAAACTACGCGCGCGAATTAATGGAACTGCACACCGTCGGCGTCAACGGCGGCTACACACAGGCGGATGTCACTGAAGTGGCGCGCATCCTGACCGGCTGGACTGTCGAACGGCCCCAACGCGGCGGCGGATTTGAATTCGATCCCAACCGCCACGAGCCTGGCACGAAAAAAGCACTCGGTCAGAAGTTCAAGGATCACGGAGAAGAAGAAGGCCGCGAGCTTCTCCACTATCTCGCGACTCGTCCGGCTACGGCACAGTTCATCTCGCGCAAACTGGCAATCCGTTTTGTAAGCGACGATCCTCCGCAGAGCCTGATCGATCGCATGGCCGACACCTATCTCTCCAGCGGGGGCGATATCTCCGCTGTTCTCCGGACGTTGTATCGCTCGCCGGAGTTGTGGTCGAACAGCGTCTATCGCGGCAAGGTGAAGACGCCGCTGGAGTATGTGGTCTCAGCGATGCGGGCCAGCAACGCCAACATTCAGAACCTTCGGCCTCTTACGAACGAATTGCGCAACCTGGGAATGCCTCTCTACGGGTGCGTTCCCCCAACCGGATACAACTGGCAAGCTTCAACGTGGGTAAGTACGGGCGCTCTCGTTGACCGAATGAACTTTGCCCTGGGGCTGGCAGCGAATCGGCTGCCGGACATCACGACCTCATGGGAACCTCCGGACGACAATCCCGCAGCGCTGTTGACGGCCGACATACCGACTCCGGAATCAGAAGAATCGCGGCTTGAGTCGTTGTTGGTCGCCGGCGGCATCAGCGATTCGACCCGTTCCGCGGTTCTTCAGCAGTTCCAGCAGCAGAGCGCGCAGATGCAACCTGTCTCGGCGCAGGGGCCGCAGGCCTTGCGTGCCCAGGCAGCAAGCCTCGGACGCGAAGACCAACTCCTCGCTGGACTCTTGCTCGGATCACCGGAGTTCCAGCGCCGCTAAGGGAGGACTTTAAATGCAGTTGAATCGGCGATTCTTTCTTCGTAACGGCGCTCTCGCAATCGCGGGCACAACAGCGATTCCAAGCTTTCTGGTTCGCTCGATGCTGGCTCAGACCGCAACCACCCCGAATCGCCGCCTCGTCGTCATCTTTCAACGCGGCGCTGCGGATGGCCTGAATATCGTGGTGCCTTATCGGGAGAAGAACTACTACTCGATGCGGCCAAGCATCGCCATTCCCCAGAATCAGGTCGTCGATCTCGACGGCTTCTTCGGCCTGCATCCCTCGCTTGCGTCGTTCAAGCCGCTATACGAGCAAGGGCATCTGGCGGTCGTACATGCCGTGGGTTCGCCTGACACAACTCGCTCGCACTTCGATGCCCAGGACTACATGGAATCCGGTACGCCGGGCGTGAAAAGCACGCCGGACGGCTGGCTCAACCGCGCGCTGCAGGCTGAGGATGCACGTTGCCAGTGCAATCACACGCCATTCCGAGCCGTGGCGCTGGGAGCCGATGTTCCGCGCACACTGGCTGGCACTGTTCCCGCGATTGCGCTCAATAATGTGAACAACTTCAATGTGGGCGGCCGTGGACCCGCGCCTTCAGTGGCTGCAAATGCCTTTGAAGCGATGTATGGCGACAGCGGCGACAGAATCTTCCATCCGGCAGGCGAGGAAACCTTCGAAGCGGTCAAGATGCTGCGCGCGGCGAACCCGGGCCAGTACACACCGAGCGCGGGAGCCGAATACCCGAACTCGGAATTCGGCAACAACATGAAGCAGATTGCGCAGCTTCTCAAGGCGAACCTCGGCGTCGAAGCTGCATTCACCGACGTCAGCGGCTGGGACACGCATCAGAACCAGGGCAGCGTGAATGGCCAGCTTGCCAACCGCCTCAAGGACTTTTCCGACAGCATCGCGGCCTTCTGGCGCGACCTCGGCGATGGCGCCGACAATGTCACTCTGGTGACGATGTCGGAGTTCGGTCGCACCGCGCGCGAGAACGGCACCGGTGGCACCGACCACGGTCACGCCAATGCGATGTTCGTTCTCGGCGCCAACGTAAAGGGCGGCAAGGTCTACGGCAAATGGCCGGGCCTCGACAACGATCAGCTCAACGAGGGCCGTGACCTGGCGCTGACAACCGACTTTCGCGACGTGCTCGGCGAAGTCGTCTCTCGCACGCTCGGCGCGAGCAATCTGGAGATGGTCTTCCCCGGCGCTCGCCTGACTCCCAATGGCTTCCTGCGCTTGGTGTAGCGATCGGTCTATTCGGCGCGGAGCGCTTCAATCGGATTCACCCGCGCAGCCCGACGGGCGGGCAGGAAACTCGCTGCCAGAGACGCGGCACCCAGCACCACAGCCACGCCGGCAAGTGTGGGTGCATCCCACGCTTGAACACCAAACAGAATCTTGCGCATCAGCAATGACGCACCTACTGAACACACGAGTCCGATGCTCACGCCAAAGACCGTCAACCATCCGGCCTGCCGCATGACCATCTTGTAGACCGTTGCACGCTGTGCTCCCAAAGCCATGCGGACTCCGATCTCACGCGTTCGCTGGCTGACCGAGTACGCAACTACGCCATACAGCCCCACCACGCCCAACAGCAGCGCCATGGCAGAAAATCCACCCACCAGCCACGATGCAAAGCGATGCAGCAACGAGGACTGCGACGACCCGATCTGGTCCGTCATCGTGGTCTCGCCATAGACGCCCAGGTTGTGATCGATCTGATGCAGCGTGCTTACGATTGTGGGTAACACCGCCTTCTCATCCTGGGATGTGCGCACCGCAACGGCAATGAAACTGTCGGGGCCGTGATACATCGAGAAGTACTCCGACGGCCAGACCTCCTGATCCAGCCCGCCCTCGCGCACATTCGCAATCACGCCGACCACCTGGCGCAGCGATTTCGGCGAGAGATCGCCGGCCCCGATCGTCTTGCCGATCGGATCTTCGCCCGGGAAATACTTCTCGGCGAGGGCCTCATTGATCACCGTCACTTGAGGCCGCGTCGTGTCATCATTCTCGTTAAACCAGCGTCCACGGATCAGGCGCGCCTTCAACGCTGCCAGGTAGCCAGGCGTCACATCGCGCTCGTTTACCTCGTTGTGCTCTCCATGAAAGGGCTTGCCCACGATACGAATCCAGTCGGTATCGCAGTTGCACTGAATCGGAAGATCGCTGGTGATGCCGACCGACTCCACTCCCGGCAAGGCGGAAAGACGGCGCGTGATCTCACGGTCCAATGCGATCTTCTGGTCGTCTTTTTGGTAGATGCTATCCGGAGCAATGATCTGCACCGTAGCCAGATGCGTTGTATCAAAGCCGTCTTCGACATGAAGCATCCGATAAAAGCTCTGGCCCAGCAATCCCGCGCCCACCAACAGAACGACCGCGATCGCGAGTTCTACAACCACGAGGTTTGCGCCCAGCCGCTGCCACATACGACCCGCGGCACCGCGTCCGCCCTCTCCCAGACCGACGCGGATGTCCTGAAACGACAGCCGCACGGCTGGCGTAGCGGCCAGCAGCAACGCGCAAAGAGCCGCGACACCCGCGGCGAACAACGCCGTATGCGCATTCAATCCCACCAGACGCCAAAAAGGCACGTAATCTGCCAGGTCTTTGGGCATCAGCCGCAGCAACAGTGTGATGAGCCACGCGGCCACTCCCAACCCCGCAAGGCAGCCGGCGGCAGCGAGCAAAAGACCCTCAGTCACGAACTGGCACAGCAGTCGGGTGGGAGTTGCTCCCAATGCACCCCGGACCGCAATCTCGCGCCTGCGGCTCTCCGAACGCACCAGCAGCAGACTCGCGACATTGACACACGCAATCAGCAGGAGCAAGCCGGCGCCGCTCAGCAAGATCACCAGAACCGCGCGCACATTCCCAACGATGGTCTCGGAGAGCGGAACCACACTCGCGCCCTGCCCCTGGTTCGAGCCGGGGTATTGTTTCGCCAATTGCGCTGCGATCGCCTGCATCTCCGCGCGCGCGGCCTCTATGGTCACACCATCGCGCAGCCTTCCGATGCCGTAGAAGTTATGGCAGCTGCGCCTCTGCTCGCATTCGTTCTTGTCCAGCAGGGGAACGTAGAACTCACCATTCCCACGCGGCGCAAAGGCAAACTCGCGGGGCAGTATACCCACAACGGTGTAGGCACTGCCACTCAACGAAATCGAATGCCCAACCAGATCGCTCCGTCCGCCGAAGCGCTTGACCCATGAGCCGTAGGTAAGGATCACAATCTTCGATTTGCCCGGCTGATCCTCGCCCGGCAGAAACACCCGGCCGAGCAGCGGTTTCACACCGAGTGTGCTGAAGAAGCCATCCGTCACGCGCAACGCCGGTACCGGCACGGCGCCAGAAGGCGTCGCCAGTAAGTAGCCGGATCCTCCATAGACATCGAGCGCGCTCAATGAGTGATTCAGTCTTTTCCAGTCTTCATAGTCCGCACGAGAGAGATCTGACCGCGGGGAGGTTGCACTTGCCTCAGCCACGTCTGCTAGCCGGCTCGGGTCCGCGTAGGGCAACGGCTGCAACAAGGCAGCATCGACAAATCCAAAGATGGCGACGCTCACGCCCATGCCCAGCGCGAGAATCGATATCGCCGTCAACGCAAAGCCCGGACTCTGCCGCATCTGCCGCAGCGAAAAGCGTAAGTCCTGCAGAACCGTCTCCGCGCGGAAACCGACGACCTCGTGGCTCTGCTCGCGCAGACGTGTGGCATTGCCGAACCGTCGGGCAGCAGCCGACCGCGCAGCTGCGGGCGACATGCCGTCCGCGACATACGCCTTCTCCGTCTCCGCGCGATGAAAGGCCATCTCCTCATCCAGCTCGTCGCGGAAACGCTTGCGACCGAAGAGCACTCCGAATTTGCGGAACAACTTCACAAGCCCGCTCACTTAGGCCTCCTGCGCATCGCTGAGCACGCGTCCAATTGCCTCGATCATCTGCTCGAATTGCGACATCTCGATGCCAAGCTGTTTCTTTCCCGCTGCAGTCAACGTGTAGTAGCGCGCGCGGCGGTTCGTGTCGGTCATCTTCCACTCGGCCTTCACCCACCCTTGCAGCAGCAGCCGCTGCAGCGCCGGATAGAGCGAACCTTCCTCTACAGTGAGCACATCGGCGGAGAGTTGCTTGATGGACAGCGCGATGCCGTAGCCATGCAACGGCGCTCGCGTAAGCGTCTTCAGGATCAACATGTCGAGGGTGCCGGGAAGCAGATCGGATTTCTTGGTCATGCGGAACATATAGTCTGTCTATGGATAGGGAGTCAATGGAGATGTGACGAGCGGACATAGCTGGTCACAAACAAAACAGCCCGGACTGTGCGCCCAGGCTGCTTTGTCTGCTGCGGATCAGAACTGCTCGGAGAGTTGCTTTCTAGTCCCTAGTCCCTGCTCTTAGTGCTTCCCGTACATCTCCATCACATCCCTGCGCAGGTCGAGCCGGCTCGGCATGCGGGTGTAGAACATGTGTCCGCCCGGATACTCGTGCACCGCGACGCGCGTAGGGTCGCCCATCAGGGGCATCTGTTCCACGGTGAGAACAGACCCCATGAATGGGCAGGAGAGATCGTTCCAGCCGTGGACGATGAGCACCCGAAGCTTGGGATCGGCTGCCACCGCTTGACGGAGTTGCGCAACCGAACCGGCGCGCAGTTCGTCATCGCGATCCCAAAGGCGATTCACATCGTACGAGAGAGCGTTATATCGCGCGTCGACCTTCCAGCCCACGGTGCGCGTGACGAAATCCACCATTGCAGTGGTCATCGGCGCAATGATGCTGGCAAGAATCGGATCGTTGGCGCGCTGCTCTGGCGAAAACGGGAACGGGTCGAACGAAGTCACATTCGAGTCGTAGACCGATCCCAGCTTGCCCTCTTCGCGGAACACCTCGCGCAGATAGGCTCCGGTTTCGAGTCGCCCACCAGAGTATTTGACGAACGCCGGATCGAGTCCGGTCAACTCAGTTACGTGTTGAATCATGGCCTTGGTCGCATCCAGATCGGAACGGCCTTTGATTAGTGTCGTCGCGTACTCGCCCTGCGTGTACTGGATGACCTCGGCCATGGCTTCCGGACTCAGTTTTTTCTCGCGTTCAAAGTGCGCCGCAGTAATCGAGGGCAGCGTGACCATCCATGGCAGCGGCGAAAGGTCGCCATCGTTCTCTATCGTCGGATTGAGATAGGGCGAAACCAGCACGACACCGTTCATCGCCACGCCGAGCTGCGATTGCAGGTAGTACGTAACGCGCGGACCGCGGAATCCGCCGTAGCTCTCGCCGACGAGGTACTTCCGCGAGCTCAGCCTGTCGTTCTTAACCAGCCAGTCGTAGATCACGCGGGAAAGATACTGGATATCCGGCTCGGTGCTGTAGAAGAGCTTCTTCGCATCGGCCTCGGGCACTGTTGCGCGGCTGAAGCCTGTGCCGATCGGATCAATGAACACAAGATCAGTGAAGTCGAGCCAGGTGCCGGGGTTGTCCGTAAGGGATGTAGGGTCGGATGGACTGTCGCCTTCATTCCCTGCCTGCAGATGCTTTGGCCCGATGGCGCCAAAGTTGAGATAGACCGACGACGCGCCCGGACCACCATTAAGCGCAAAGGTGACCGGGCGGTTCTCGCCCTCGAGTGTGTAGGCCGTGGTGACTACCTCACCGGCAATCTTTCCATCCTTGTCCCGCACCGGCAATGCGCCCACGGTCACGGTGTACTTCAGAGTTTTGCCGTCGAGCATGATGGCCTGTTGCGTATGAGCATCCGGAGGGAGAGGCGGCAACGGAGATTTGTCGTCGGCTGGCTTATCGGCCGAAGCGGGTTTGGTATTCGCGGCCGGCGTCTTGTCGGACTGCGCGGACAGAAAGATCGAAGTTGGCGCCAGGCAATACAAGACAAGCGCGAACGCTCGCGCGGTGGGAAAGTTCCAAGGAGAGAAACGCATGGCAATACGATACATGGCTGTCGCCCTGCGCTGGCAGACTCTGCGCCCTATGATTTACCCTCGAATTCGGCATGAGACTTACACACGTGCTTTTCGTCCCCGCTCTGGCTCTGTTCGTCACTGCCAGCTCAGTCGCACAAGACTCAAGCAAACCGGCGCAGGATCTTCCCGACGCACCGCAAGCCACCGCGGCTGCAACAATCCAGCCCAATGGTCCCAGCGTGGTCATGGATACCTCGATGGGCCGCATCACCTGTCAGTTCTTTCAAAAGCAGGCGCCCAATGCGGTCGCGAACTTCATCGGCCTTGCCGAGGGAACCAAGGACTGGACCGATCCGGCGACCAACAAGAAGATGCACCACAAGCCGCTCTACGATGGAACCACGTTTCACCGCGTGATTCCGGAGTTCATGATTCAGGGCGGAGATCCAGTGGGCAACGGATCGGGCGATCCCGGATACTCGTTTGCCGACGAGTTCGATCCCAATCTCAACTTCGATGTCCCGGGCCGTCTGGCAATGGCCAACTCCGGACCCAACACGAACGGCAGCCAGTTCTTTATCACCGAACAAGGCTACGATTCGCTGAACCAGCACTACACTCTCTTCGGTCAGTGCGATGAGTCCAGCGTTTCGGTCGTGAAGGCAATTGCGCGCGTGCAGCGCGATGGCAACGACAAACCGCTCGTGCCAGTGGTGCTGAAAAAGGTGACGATCGTTCCCGAAGGGCAGCCTTTGCCACCAGCGCCCAGCGCGCCGGCCGCGCCGCAACCATAACAAGCAATCAACGAGAGGAATCAGGACTATTCCATGGCCCTTACACCAGGAACTTACGCTGTCTTCAACACCAACGAAGGCAAGATCACAGTCCGGCTCTTTGAAGCCGAGGCCCCCATCACAGTCAAGAATTTCATCGAGCTCGCCGAGGGTTCAAAGGAGTGGACGCATCCGACCACCCGCGCGAAGTCAACGAGCAAACTTTACGACGGCACGATCTTTCACCGCGTCATTCCGGACTTCATGATCCAGGGCGGCGATCCAGCGGGGACTGGCATGGGCGGACCCGGCTATCGTTTCGAGGACGAGACGAAGGGCTCCAAGCACAAGTTCGACAAGTCAGGCAAGCTGGCAATGGCCAACTCCGGACCAAACACGAATGGTTGCCAGTTCTTCATCACCGTGGCTCCGACGCCGTGGCTCACTGGCAATCACACCATCTTTGGCGAGGTCGTCGAAGGGCAGGACATCGCCGACAAGATCTCGAAGGCTTCTCGCGGGCCACAGGACAAACCGAGCAAGCCCGTCGTGCTCGAGTCGGTCGCGATCGAACGCGTCGCCTAGATCAAGTAGCGGAACCAAGGGAATCGGCTGATCGATTCAGGGTCGATTCCCCTTCCCTTTTTAGGGCGAGGCGTTCCCAGTTCTCGTACAATCGCGGTATTCAAGAAGCCAGATTTCCCATGGCAAACCCTCCTGAAACTAAACCGAAGGCCGCGCTCAGCGACTATCTGGCCGCAGAGCGAACACTGCTTGCCTGGATTCGCACTGGCCTGGCTCTGATGGGTTTCGGATTCGTGGTCGCGCGGTTCGGGTTATTCCTGCGTCAGCTTCAACTGGTCAAGCTCGACAACGCATCCACGCTGGGCCATGCGTACGGTGAGTCTCTCTGGATTGGTACGGCTCTCATCGGCGCCGGAATCCTGGTTAATGTTCTCGCAGGACTTCACCACCTGCAACTGGTTCGCACACTCGATCGCGGAACAACAGAAACCGCGCACTCCACGGTCCTCGGAGTCGCAGTCGCCCTCTTCCTCGCACTGGTTGGGCTCGCCATGGCGATTTACCTGATTTCAATTCGCAGTTGAGACCCTGAGCACAGCGCGAAGAACTTCCCCTCGGAGGAACTGAACATGTCAGACCAAGCCACAAACGGGATCGTCGACATCCCAAGCAATCATTCCGTCGATGCAACGGTCGAGAAGCTGAAGGGCATTCTGAATGCGAAGAGCGTGATGTTGTTTGCCCTCGTCGATCACAGCGGCGAAGCCGCGAAGGTCGGCATGAAGATGCCTCCGACGAAGCTGCTGATCTTCGGCAGCCCCAAGGCGGGCACGCCGGTGATGCTTGCCGCGCCCAGCATTGCCATCGATCTGCCGCTGAAGATTCTGGTGTGGCAAGACGCGAGCGGCAAAGTCTGGGTTTCCTACAACAGCCCGCCGTATCTGAAAGAGCGGCACCACGTGCCGGACGATCTCATCAAGAACATCGCCGCTGTCGAAGCCCTGGCGACGGCCGCAGCGAGCTGATCAGAAGACACTCCCATCGAGCCCCGCGATGAAGTGAATACCCGGGACATGCATCTTCTGCAAATCCTTGTCATGCGTCAGGAACAGATCGACTCCCGCAGCGCCGGCGCATGCCAGGTGCATCGAATCGGCTGGCGAGACGTTGGCCGTCGCACGTAGCTCCGCGAACAGCCGAGCAGCACGACGATCGAATGGGAGAAATGCGACGAGTCCGCTGTCGAAAAACTCCTCGATCTTTGCGGCCAGTTGACTGTGCTTGTGTTTGAGCGGTCCAGTCAGCGTTTCGCCAACTGAAAGGTAGCTCGCACAAAGCTGATCGCCGCGCTTGAGAATGGTCTGAAAGATATGGTCTGTCCGCTTCGCAAAGACCGGATGATTCTCCAGCCAGTAGATGAAGACCATCGAGTCCCAGTAAATCCGGCTCACGCAGTGCCCTTCTTCGTCGGCTTGTAGAAGCTGGCTCTTTCGCGCTTCAGCCATGCTTCCCCGCCGCCTTCAGACGCGAAGACTTCGGCTCCCTGGCCACGGAGCGCATAGAAGAGCGCAACGCCCGGGTGGTTGAGTCCAGTCTTTGTTTCAGATCCAACGAGGCACGTCCCATGATTGCGCGCTTGTAAATCGACAGTGTAGGTCACTGTCAGCGTCGTGCCTCGACCGCTTGGTGGTCCCTGTTTCGAACTGACCCTGACGCCAGCCTGTTTCTCCAGAAGCTTCGACTCCATAGCCTGGCATACGTTGGGCACGCGGTTGCGCAGGCCCAGTTCACGATGAATATCGCCGGCCCGAAGCGTCACCAGCGTCTCCTTGCGCTTGCGCGCAGGCTCAACATACCGCACACGGATGTAATCCCGGATTTGTTGTGCATCGATGCTCGCCATGATAAACATAGCATAACATACATAACATGACTCTTCATCGTTCGATTTTGAAGGCGTGCCATTCCACTTCTCGCCAGCTAACATTGCAGCGGCGCGTCTGATCCTCGAAGCCGTCGCTCGTTGGAGGCTGTCTCGATGAAAGCTCTTTTGCCTTATTTCGCCCTGATTCTCTCTGTTCCACTCGCCATAATGGCTGCTCCCGCTCCGGGTGACGATTTTTTGCATTCCTACAAAGGCACGCCGTATCACGATGCGCGGTACAACGGCGGCGCACAGAAGATTCCCGGCAGGGTCATGTGCGCCTATTACGATTTGGGCGGCGAGGGCGTCGTCTACCACGATAGCGATGCAAAGAATAACGGCAGCGGCGCACTGAATCCTGCCGACGGAACCTATCTCAACGAGTTTCGGATCAACGAAGGAGTCGACACCTCGTACACGAAATTCAAGCGCGATCCTCCCATCGACGACACGCAGTTCGACAAGGTCACCCCGCCCGCCGGTCTACTCTACGTAGGCTGGACGGTCCCGGGTGAGTGGTTCAACCTGACCGTCGATGTTGCCGAAGCGGGCAACTACACTGCCGATCTGCTGTACACGTCGAATCGCGGCGGGGCGATTGCAATCGATGTGAATGGCACGCCGGCGACAGGTCCGCTGTCGATTGCAACCACCTACGATGCGAAGGACCCAGTCGACTGGCGCCAGTGGCACCACTGGAACGTTGCGCCCGGGATCGCGAAGCTCCATCTAACCGCGGGCAAGAACGTGCTGACGATTCACATCGTCGAGCAAGGGCAGATGAATCTGGCGGTCTTCGATTTCAAGCGCGCCAGGTGATCGTACGGAGCGTCCGATCCGCCGTGAAGGCTGCCCCTCAAAGCCACCTCCGTTTCCAACCAAGGTCCCGACAGATCCGCGGGAATGCGGTCACAATGCGCGGGAATTCTTCGCAAGCGCGCGGGAGGAATCGGGCACTCAGGTTATTGGCATTGGTTATTAGCGATGGGAGGGGGGTGGGGGTAGGGGG
>CAZPEZ010000061.1:0-31110 GCA_964585715.1 uncultured Occallatibacter sp. | reverse complement strand
AGCCAGAACAACCGCAGGTCCCTTTCGGCTTCACTCAGGGCAGGCTTTCGACTGCTCCGAAAAGCAACCGCAGGTCGTTCGACTCCGCTACGCTCCGCTCAGGATGACAGCGCTAAAATCAACCGCAGGTTCCCTTCGACTGCGCTCAGGATGACAGAGCTCGTGAAATGCAAAAGGAGAGGGCCGCTGCCCCCTCCTTTCGGATTCGGATCGCATGGCAAATGCGCTTACTCGTTGTCGTCGTAGTTGAGGCTTTCGAGTCCAAGATAGACCGCACCGGCGCCCAGCTCTTCTTCGATGCGGAGAAGCTGGTTGTACTTCGCGATGCGGTCGGTGCGGCTGACCGAGCCGGTCTTGATCTGGCCTACCCCGGTGGCAACGGCCAGGTCGGCGATGAAGGTATCTTCCGACTCGCCCGAACGATGCGACATGACCGAGGTGTAGCCGTAGCGGCGGCCGAGTTCGATCGCGTCCAGCGTCTCGGTCACGGTGCCGATCTGGTTCACCTTGATCAGGATCGAGTTGCCTACACCCTCTTCAATGCCGCGCTGCAGACGCTTTACATTGGTGACGAAGATGTCGTCGCCGACGAGTTGAATGCGGCTGCCGAGCTTGTCGGTGAGGATTTTCCAGCCTTCCCAATCGTCCTCGGCGAGGCCGTCTTCGAGCGAGACGATGGGATACTGGCGCACCCAGTTGTCGTAGAAGTTGACCATCTCTTCGCTCGACAGCTCGCGCTTGTCGCTCTTCTTGAAGACGTACTTCTTCTTGTCCTTGTCGTAGAACTCGCTCGACGCCGGATCGAGCGCGATGGCAATCTGCTCGCCGGGTTTGTAGCCGGCCGCTTCGATGGCCTCGAGGATCAGCTCAATGGCTTCGCTGTTGGATTTGAGCGAAGGAGCAAAACCGCCTTCGTCGCCGACTGCGGTGTTGTAGCCCTTCTTTTTGAGCACGCTCTTGAGCGTGTGGAAGGTCTCGGCCGACCAGCGCAGCGCGTCGGAGAAGCGCTCGGCGCCGACGGGCATGATCATGAACTCCTGGAAGTCGACGTTGGAGTCGGCATGCGCGCCGCCGTTGAGGACGTTGAGCATGGGCGTGGGCAGAACGCAGGCGTTGATGCCGCCGAGATAGCGATAGAGCGGAACCTCGAGGGTCTGTGCCACGGCGCGCGTGGCAGCCATGGAGACTGCGAGGATTGCGTTGGCGCCGAGCTTGCTCTTGTTGGGTGTGCCGTCGAGCGCAATCATCGTCGCATCGATGAGGCGCTGATTGCCTGCGTCCATGCCTTCGAGCTCCGGAGCAATGACGGTTTCTACGTTGGCCACGGCTTGCAGAACGCCCTTGCCCAGGAAGTGGCTCTTGTCGCCGTCGCGCAGCTCCACGGCTTCATGCTCACCGGTGGAAGCGCCGGAGGGCACGATGGCACGGCCCAAGGCGCCGCTTTCCAGAATCACGTCTGCTTCCACGGTGGGATTGCCGCGCGAGTCCAGCACTTCGCGCGCGCGAATGGCAACAATCTCAGTCATATCGGTCCTCACAATACGGTGCAGCAGCCGGTCATTCAATTTGGGACGGCGATCCACGGCAAGGACCTCTCCGGCGGCGCTCTGAATTGTGTCCAGAAGCCCTTGCGTGCTCACGAATGCTTCTCCCGTCCTCGGCCAGCACATTCCAGGGGTCGATTCATCCGCACGCGGGCACAGACCAGCGAATGGCTCGCTGGCAAGGATTCGGGTGGGAAGAACAGTCGCGGAGATGCTGGAAATACAGCGAGTGTGTCCGTATGAATCTTAGCAAACCAGGGCACGGCGGGCGGTGTGGCAGCGGTCACAGCAGGCGGCGCGTGGGCCGATGGTCTTCGCTTTGCGTGCGTTGCCTCAGTTGATTCGTATCGTGCGAGGCACGCTGGCAGTGCCTTGTTGCGTCGGCCGTCAACAGCGTCTGTAGCATGAGGCAAGCGGGTCCGCATGGAAGAGCGCGGATCGGCTGAGAACTTTTCGTCGTCGGCAGGGTCTAAACGATAGGGAAATCCCTGTTCACGAGAAGGAGATTGGGATGAATCGGTCGATTCTCGTTTTCGCATTCGTTGCCGCCACGAGCCCGTTGTTCGGCCAGCAGGCCGGTCAGAATGGCCAGTATCAGGGCACGTCGAGCCCTCCTCCGGATGAGACCATCATCACCGACACCGATCAGGCGCAGCCGCTGGCGAAGCCGTCTGCCGCGCATCCGCTGACGACGCCTCCGGATGCGATGAGTCCGGATTCGACAAGCGGGGCGGCGGCTGCGACGGCAGCTTCGGATGGGACGATGGCGGCTCCTGCGAACGGCGCGGCAGTTCAGCAGAGTGCGAGCGCTCTTCCGGCCGATCTCACCACTGGGCCAATGACTTCCGATCCCGATGGCGACATTGTGCATCCCGCTCCGCTCGGGCCCGGGGAATTGGGCGAAGGGACCATGATTCGCGTTCGGCTGCTGAACGATCTGTCCAGTGGATTTAGTGAAAAGGGCGAGCCCTTCCGGAGTCGTGTAGCGACCGATGTGCTCGCAAACGGCAATGTTTTGATTCCGGCCGGCTCAGAGATTTCGGGACAAGTTGTTGCCGCTTCGACGGGCCATTTTGCCGGACGCGGTTCGCTGATGCTCAGGCCCGACACCGTGATCCTGCCGAACGGGCAGAGCTTCCGTCTTCATGCGGTCATCATCGGTGCTCCGGCGACTCACACGCATGTGAACAGCGAGGGAATGATCACCGCCGATTCGCGCAAGCTGCGCGCCGGCATTGAGTACGGCGGTGCGGTGGGCGTTGGCGCTGTGACTGGCGCATATCTGGGTGGCCCGGTGGGCGCGCTGGCAGGTGGCCTGATCGGCGCCGGCCTGGTGACCACGCATCTTCTCGTAAGCCATCCGCAGGCGCACCTCGATACCGGCGACGTGTTGATGCTGACCGTGACCGAGCGCGTGCACCTCGACCCGGTCACGAACAGCGGTAGCTAGGCTCGATTCATATCTGCGGTGCGGGCGCAGCGATTGCCGATCGTTGCGCCCGAATACTTTTTGGGGTGCACCTCTGTGCTTCGCTTGTGTGGGATCTGAACCCTGACAACTGATCCCTGGGCCCTGCTACACTCCCTCTTGCGTCGGATCGGAGAGTGGCCATGGCGGACATCACCACAGTCGGTATCGTTGGGGCCGGGACCATGGGCTCCGGCATCGCACACGTCTTCGCGCGTTCGGGCTTTCAGGTCCTGCTCTGCGATGTTGAACAGCGCTTTCTCGATCGCGCCCTCGCGCAGATCCGCACGAACCTTGGCCGCGAGGCAGGGAAGGGCAAGATCGCTGAATCCGACATCGAGCCAGCCCTCGTTCGCATTAAGCCGACCACTACCCGCGACGCTTTGGCCGAGGCCGAGATTGCCATCGAAGCCGCACCGGAACGCTTCGATCTGAAGGCCGAGATCTTCCGTTCCCTCGATGCGATTCTGCCGGAGAACGCCATCCTGGCCAGCAACACTTCGTCCATCTCCATCACCAAGCTTGCGGCGGTCACAGGACGCCCTGCACAGGTCATCGGCATGCACTTCTTCAATCCCGTGCCGGTGATGGCCCTGGTCGAAGTCGTGCGTGGTCTGGCGACGAGCGATTCGACCTATGCCACCGTGCATGAGCTTGCGGTGCTCGTCGGCAAAACACCGGTTGAAGTCGGCGACGCGCCTGGGTTCGTGTCGAACCGCGTCCTCATGCCATTGATCAACGAGGCGGCCTTCGCCGTGATGGAAGGCGTCGCTACGCCTGAAGCCATCGACCAGGTCTTCAAGCTCGGCATGGCGCATCCCATGGGGCCGCTCACCCTGGCCGACTTCATCGGGATCGATGTCTGCGTGGACATTCTGCGCGTGCTGCAGGACGGCTTCGGCGATCCCAAATACCGGCCCTGTCCGCTGCTGGTGCGCATGGTGGATGCGGGCTGGCTGGGACGGAAGGCGGGGCGGGGGTTCTTCACGTACGAGAAGTAGCAGCCGATAGTGTTCATATGTACTACTTCACAGCAAGGGTGGGTCCTAGAGGTGTGGTCACGAATTCCTGTCGAGCTGCGCAGAGAACTGCGTCTCAAGCCCGGCGATCGGATCGAGTTCATCGAGGTTGAAGGTGTCGGATATAGGCTCAAGCCTTTGAGGAAAAGGCGCACGAACCCGAAGGCTCAGGCCAAAAAACGGGCCTGACTGGGCTCAAGAGTCCCTAGGCGCTCTTCGCCATGAGCTTCCGGATCGGCTCGTTATCCGCATATACTTTCCACTCGGCAATCAAACCGTCCTCGACAAATGCCCGCAACGCGATCGGTGTCTACCAGCGATTCTCAGGGGTGAGCTTGCCGTCGCGCGTATACGTGCCCTGCGCCATACCCAGCAGAATCACGACCGCCCCGTTGACATAAATCTCTTCGATGGCCAGCGTGTAGTCGGGAACCATCTTGAAATAGCCGGCCCAGCCGGCGCGCATCTTCTTGCGTCCTTCCACAATCGTTCCCATGGAATCGACAAGGCGATGGCTGGGGGACATCATGGCGAGCATGCCCTCGACATCCTGCCGGTTGAGAGCTCGCACAAAACCGCTCGTCACAGATTCAGGCGAATTCGCTACATTTTCCATCGGCACTCCTGCACGGATTGTGTGCAGGGTGAGTCGTCCTCGCGGGAACCGGGAGCCCCCGATCTGCGTATTTTTAAGCAATCGTCGTTTTTCCGGATTTTGGCTGCAGTCCATTCGCTGCGGAAACGAGTCGAACCGTCATGCAGTCCTTCTCCGACACACTCGGCCAGGTCTTCCGCGCGATCGCGGCCAACAAGCTACGCAGCTTCCTGACCATGTTCGGCATTGCCTGGGGCGTGGGATCGCTGCTGGTGCTGGTGGGGCTCGGCGAGGGCTTTCGTTCCGGCCAGCGCCGCAATCTCTCCAATATCGGCAACGACCTCATCATGATGTGGAACGGGACCATTCCGGCTGTCGCCAACCAGCACACCGGAATGCGTCCCTACGAGTTGACGATGGGCGACGCGGTGGCCGTGAGCCATCTGCCCGAGGTCCGTGCGGCCACCGTCGAGCTCAGCCGCTCCGATCTCTACGAGGTAAGCCAGTGGAGCAACACCTCGAGCCATGTGGTGGGGACAATGCCCAACTACGCCGGGGTCCGCTTCATTCCCATGGTAACCGGGCGCTTTCTCGACGATGCCGATCTGGTGCAGAGGCGCCGCGTGGTCGTTCTCGGCTCGAAGGCGGCCAATATTCTCTACAACGGGCGGCCAATGGTCGGCGAGACCATCACCGTCAACGGGACGGCGTTCACGGTCATAGGATCGGTGGAGAAGATCAGCCGCGGCAACAACGACTGGCAGGACCAGAGAGTCTACGTGCCAGTCACCACCATGCAGGAGCTGTTTCCGCTGAAGGGCGAAAACATTCCCGAGGACGCATTGACGTCGATCCAGTACCAGCCGACCAGCAAGGGCGACGCCACGGCGGCGCTTGCTGCTGTGCATCGCGTGATCGGCGCGCGCCACGGATTCGACCCCTCGCTCACGGATGCATTCCAGGAGTGGGACACCATTGAAGAGATGAAGATGATTGGCGCCATCTTCACCGCCATGGACATCTTCCTCGGCGGTGTGGGGATCGTGACTCTGGGACTAGGCGCTGTCGGCATTGTCAACATCATGCTGGTCTCAGTGACCGAGCGGACCCGGGAAATCGGCCTCCTGAAAGCGCTGGGCGCCACCAAAAGCAGCATCCTGTCGCAGTTCTTCTGGGAGGGGCTGCTGCTCACTGGACTCAGCGGACTCATCGGCATTGTCTTGTCTGCAGGCTTCATGGGCCTGCTGCAATACGCCCTTACCGACAAGATGCCGGGATGGGATCCGCCGCGGCTGGTGCCGTGGTCGGCAGCGCTGGCATTGGGAGCGCTTGTACTGTCCGGTGTGGCAGCGGGACTTTATCCGGCAAGCAAGGCAGCGCAGATGGACCCGATTGAAGCATTGCGGCGCGAAGCGTAGAGACAGCCATCAGCCCTTAGCTGGTTCGGAGCGAGAGGACATTTTGGCGGAGCGCGAAAGTTGTGGGTCGAAGAGTACAAGCTGAGGGCTGATAGCTGAAAGCGTAGGGGCTGGAAATTATGTTGCGAGATATCTGGGGCCAGGCCTGGGAAGCGATGCTCTACAACAGGAGGCGCACAGCCATCACCATGATCGGTATGGCCTGGGGCATCGCCACCGTGGTGCTCCTGCTGGCCTACGGCGCAGGCTTCACGCGCGCCATCGAGGCGATCTTTGCCGAATGGGGCACGAACATCATCGGTGTCTTTCCGGGGCGCACCAGCGAGCAGGCGGGCGGCGAGAAATCCGGCGTACAGGTCCGCTTCACAGAAGATGACGTCGATCGCATCGCAAACTCGGTGCCGGGAATCATCCACATCTCGGAGCAGGTGCAGAAAGACGTGCCGGTGCAGAACGACCTGCACACCTACACCTGGACGGTCAACGGAGTGCGGCCTGTCTTTCAGGACATCTGGAAACTGGATGTCGATCAGGGACGCTTCTTTAACGGCGCAGAAGACCAGCAACGCGCGCATGTCTGCGTTATCGGTTCCGAGGCCAAGACCAAGCTCTTCTCCGGCGCATGGGCGGTGGGCGAGAGCATCCGCCTCAACGGCGTCCTCTTCACCATCGTCGGCGTCCTCGCGCCCAAAATGCAGGAAGGCGAACAGAGCGATCGCAATCGCCAGGTCTACGTCCCTTTCAGCACTATGAGCGACATCAAGGACACTAAGTATCTCGATGGCATCTGGTTCAACTACACCGGCGACTATCTGCTGGCGGAGAAGAACATGCGCGCGACGCTGGGGGCGACTCATCACTTTAGGCCCTCGGATCACAATGCCATCTATGTCGCCAATCTTCTGACACAGTTGCATCAGTTCACGATTCTGTCGGTCGCGCTCCAGGTGCTGCTCTCGCTGGTGGGCGCGCTGACGCTGGGCATCGCCGGCATCGGCTTGATGAACATCATGCTGGTGGCGGTGCAGCAGCGCACGCGCGAGATCGGCGTGGAAAAGGCGCTGGGCGCGCGAAAGAGACATATCCTGCTGCAGTTTTTGGCCGAGGCATTCGTCATTACCACCGTCGGTGGAATGGCCGGGATACTTCTCGCCTATCTCGTTTCCATGATGATCGGGCGGATCACGTTCTACAGCGCCATGGCCCAGCACGCCGAGGCCGCGGACATTTATCTCAGGATCTCGCCCGTGTCGGTCATTGTGGCCACCGTGATTCTGGCGATCACGGGTCTGGTCAGCGGCATGATCCCCGCCATCCGCGCCGCGAACCTCGATCCCATCGAGGCCCTGCGCTACGAGTAATACAGTTCATAGTTCTTAGTTCACCGTTCCGAGTTCAGAATCCGTAGGAGTCTTTGGCTCACAGCGGCAGTCGGCAAAGTGTCAGTTCTGTCGTGGTGCCGAACCCAAAACTGTGAACTGCGAACTAAGAACTACTACGCTGGCGGCAGGGTATCCACCACCGGCACTCCGGCGGGCGGCGTGAAATGAAACGAGCTCTCGGGAAGCGCGAGATCGAGCTGTTCGTCCGTGAAGGTGAAACGCGTCAGCGCTCCATCGACCTCTTCGATTTCAAAGCCTTGAATGGCCCCGCTCTTGGGTGCGATCGTCAAGGTCACCCGGTGCACGCGATTTTCCTGGCCCTTCGGCTCTCCGGTGAGCACATACTCTCCATGTGCCCCTGTGGTCAGTTGCAGCCCGGTCAGTTCCTTTCCGAGTTGAGTATGACCCAGTAGAAAGCGCAGTGGTGACCGAAAATCGTCCAGCTGCTTGGCGGAAATGCGCTGGACCTGTGCCGAGCCCGGGGCATAGAACCACGCGAATTTTCCGTCGATCAGGAAGGTCTTGCCCGCCGGTGCGGTGTAGTCCCAGCGCATGCGCCCTGGTTTAAGCAGCGAAAGAGTGCCGCTCTCGGTGCGTGACATCCCCAGCCCTTCGTAGCTCTCGATGAAGTTAGCGCGGAGTGAGTGCAGCTTGTTGTAGTGGCTGTCCACCAGTTGCGCAACGGTGTGCACGTCGGGCGGCGTCTGTGCTTGCACAACTAGGCTCGGCCCAACCGAGAGGCAGAGCAGCAAGAAAGAGCACATCGCGACCAGAAGGGCTTTCGGATCTCTAGTACCGAGTCCCTGTTCCCTGTCTTTCTTCATTGCACCATCTGGGTGCAATTGGTGCCTCCGGCAGGATCGGCTTTGACGGTGCCGCCCGCTTCGAGACAGAAGCCGCGGTCGCCCGTCTTTCCCACTGTGGCCGGAACTGCAGTCAGCGTATAGCCGGTGATGCGCTCCGAGTTGTTTGCCGTCGACTTGGTGCAGTTGGTGATGTTGAAGATGTAGCCCGATTTGATGCCCGTGGCGAGTTCGCCATTGATCATCTGGGCGCCGGTGGGGCTTGGCGCGCCCGCGCTGGGGTCTCCACCGAGTGCGGACAGAGAGCAAGCGAAACCGTTGGCCGGGTAGTCGGAGTTGTACATGGACTCGGCTTGATCGAGTGTCTGCAGCGATTTAACCGCCGAGAGCTCGCTGGCGTGCTTACGAATCTTGCCCGCTGTCGGAATCGCCACCAGCATGAGAATGAGGATGATAGAGATGACGATCAGCAGCTCCATCAGCGTGAAGCCGTTCTGTTTTCGATCGGGGCGCGCGGCCCGCCGTATGCCAAAAAGGGGGAACTTGCCGTTCATAGGAATCCGAAGCCTCATCCTGCGGGCCGGCACACCGGTCCACCCGACAAAATGCTACAACGGATGGACGCAGAAGGGAAATGGAGCGCTCAGCACACCAACTGCTTGCGCGTCAGCTTGATGCCGTCGAGCCGCCCCAGAAGGGTTACGGCGATCCGGTTGGGATCGAAGAGCTTCTGCGCCATGGCCTGCACCGCATCGGCCTGCACCGCGTCGATGCGCGCCGTGATCTCTTCCACGGTGAAGAACTGCTGGAAGTACATCTCCTGCCGCGCCAGATTCGCCATGCGCGAGTTCGAGCTCTCCAGCCCCATCAGGATGTTGCCCTTGAGCTGGTCCTTCGCCCGCTTCAGTTCTTCCTCACCCAGCGCCGTCTCTTTCAGTGCGCGCAGCTCCGCCATGATCAGGTCGACAACTTCCAGCGCCTTGCCCACCGATGTGCCGGCGTAGATGCACAGCGTGCCCGTGTCTCGATAGGGATTTAGATCGGAGTAGATCGAGTACACCATGCCGCGCTCTTCGCGGATTGTCTGGAACAGGCGCGAACTCATGCCCCCGCCGAGGACGGTATTGAGGATCAGCGTCACATAGCGGTTCTCATCGGTGATCGCCGGCGCCGGCACGCCAAGGCAGATCTGCACCTGCTCCAGCGCCTTTTTGTTTTTCAGAATGATCCGCGCGCTGGCCTCGGGAGCATGCTCTTCGGGCACTGCCTTGCCCAGCCGCAGTCCTTCGAACTTTTCGGTCACCGCGCTCACAAAGGCGTCGTGTTCCAAATTGCCCGCGGCGGAGAAGATCATGTTGCCGCCCAGAAAGCGCCCGGTGTGATAGTCGAAGAGCTTATTCTGATCCAAACGGCCCACGGTCGTCGTGGTTCCCAGGATCGGTTTGCCCAGCGGATGGTCCTTCCAGAAATTCTGCGTGAACAGCTCATGCACCAGCACGTCAGGATTGTCTTCGTCGATCTTGATCTCTTCGAGAATCACGCCACGCTCGCGCTCGATGTCGCCCGCGGCGAACGTCGGGTTCAACACCAGGTCGGCCAGAACATCCAACGCGATCGGTACATGCTCAGCCAGCGATTTCACGTTGAAGCAGATGGTTTCTTTGCCGGTAAAGGCGTCGAGGTTGCCACCGATCGAATCCATCTCCCGGGCAATATGCTGCGCCGAGCGCGAACGCGTCCCCTTGAAAACCATGTGTTCGACGAAATGAGAAATCCCGTTCGTCTCGGCCGGCTCGCACCGCGAGCCCGATTTGATCCACACACCCATCGCCACCGAACGCAGATGTTCCATCCGTTCGGTTAGAACGATCAGCCCGTTGGGCAATACCGTGCGTCGTAAATTGCGTTCGTTGATCATGGTCTTCTGTTTCAGGCTTGGCAGCCGCCGGCTGACTTGCGAGCGCGACAGGATATTTCTTTAGATTCTTGGATACTGGAAAAAGAACTGATACAAGCGGGTCAGGTTGCCGGTGGCTGCATGGGAGGGAAGAAATGCTCTATGCTGGGCCCAGCCGTGAGCGCGCCTTCAGATCGACTTCTTCAATTAGACACCAACCCCCCTGCCGGGGGAAGCGGGGCGAACCTGTTCGGTTTGGAGGCCCAGGCACTGGGTGCGCTGATGGTCACTCTGGGCGAGGAGGCGTGGCGGGGACGGCAATTGGCCGAAGCAATGTACCGTCAGAGGGTTACGGAACTGGACCAGGTTACGACGCTGCCTAAGGCATTGCGGGGGCGGCTGGCAGCCGAGGGCTGGGCGATTGGCAGGCCCAAAATGGCACAGGCCTTTGTCTCGAATGATGGGACAGAGCGCTACCTGGTGGAATCCTCGATGTCGGGCGGGTCGGCGGCTGCGAGTGTCCGGACTGTCGAGACGGTGTGGATGCCCGAGGGGGACGAGGGCGAAACCGGCGACGGCAGCGAGGCTGGAGACTCGAACGACTCCGACCAGCAGGCCGAACGACAACATTGGAATCGGGCCACCATCTGTGTCTCGAGCCAGATCGGCTGTGCCGTCAATTGCCAGTTCTGTCTCACCGCCAAACTTGGGCTGCAACGGAACCTCACCGCGGGCGAGATTGCGGGGCAGGTTGTTGCCGTGCTCGACCGCCACGGCGTGGAGATCGGCAAAGACCGCGTGAACCTCGTTTTCATGGGCATGGGTGAGCCCTTTCTCAACTATGAGCCGTGGATGGCCGCGGTGCGCCTGCTGGTGAATGAAGTCGGCATCAGCCCGCAGCGCATGACTGTATCCACGTCGGGCATCGTGCCGGGAATCGAACGATTCGCAGCAGAACCACAGGAGCTGCGGCCCAAGCTCGCCATCAGCCTCAATGCGCCGAATGACACGGTGCGCAGCGAGATTATGCCCATCAATCGCAAGTGGCCGATCGAAGCCGTCGTCGATGCTGTTCGTCAGGTGCGCTTACGCCCGCGCGAGCGTGTCACCTTCGAATACGTTCTTCTGAGCGGTGTGACCGATCAGCCCGAAGACGCGCGGGAAGTCGCTCGACTGATGCGCCGAACCGGCCTGCCTGCCAAGGTCAATCTGATCGCGTGGAATCCGGGGCCCGGGATTCCCTACACGATGCCATCGTCCGACGCGGTCGAGCGTTTTCGCCGGGCTCTGGGCGCCGAAGGTGTGGCTGCGTATCTCCGAAGGCCCCGCGGAAGAGACATTTTTGCAGCGTGCGGGCAGCTGAAGAGGACGGTGGAGGGCTCAGCCCACTCAGTCACGTCCCAAGGCAAATGATCGTCATCGCCCCAAAAACAAGTGCAGCCAGCGACCCGAAGGCTACTGGCTGCAAAGTTGCGTAGGCAGATCTGGGGGAAAAGGGGGGGCTGCTCAGGCACATCCCACAGCCATTCAGATGCAAACCGCTAGGAAGGGTTGTCCCTGGACCTTCAGGTGCTCGGATACTTCCACGCAGGAACTCCGACTGGGCAGCCCCATCATGTCAGGGAAGAGGCTGACTCTGAAGCGCGCTATATCCGCTCGCGGGTCGCGTGGCCCAGCGCCAGCAGTTCGGCGGTGACGCGGTTCGCGTTGTGCCGGACTACGCTTTCCTCGCTGGCAAACTCTCCGGCAATGCAGCAGACGCCGAGCGACTCGATCCGGTCGATATCCGCCATGATCGGCGAAGCATTCTCCTTTGCGTAGCGTGCCAGAGTGTCGGGGGAGAAGGGCGCTGTATTGACGATGGCGTAGTCGAAGATCGGCGCGCGCGTGTGCTCATAAATGCGCTCGATGTGCTCCGAAGCCGTCAGCCCGAGGCTCTCGTTGGCTTGCGTCATCAGGTTGCAGATGTACACCCGGGTACCTCGTGCCGAGGCGAGCGCCGTGGGAATGCCCTGCACCAGCAGATTCGTGATCAGTGACGTGTAGAGAGAGCCGGGGCCAACCGTGATCAGATCGGCACGCTCGATCGCATCGATCGTTTCAGGCAAGGCAGCGGCATCCGGGGGATCGAGCGTCAGCTCCGCGATGCGCTTGCGGCTGGCCGTGATCTTCGTTTCTCCACGGACCTCCGAGCCGTCGTCCATGCGCGCTACTACCGTCGCATTGGCTGTGGTTGCGGGGTAGATGCGGCCACGCGTGGCGAGAATCTTCGAAGCCAGCTGGATGGCGTGGGCAAAGTCGCCGGTCAGCTCGGTTAATGCGACCACGAACAGGTTGCCGAAGCTATGTCCGCCCAGTCCATTGCCCCCGCGAAAGCGATGCGAGAAAAGCTGCACCAGCAGGTCTTCTTCCTCGCTGAGCGCAACCATGCAATTGCGCAGGTCACCGGGAGGCAGCATGTTGAAGTCTTTGCGCAGGCGGCCCGAAGAGCCCCCGTCGTCCGTCACCGTTACCACGGCAGAAAGGTCCGCGATCTGCGAAGGTTCGGCGCTGGCCAGGCCAGGCACGCTCACATGCCGCCGCAGCCCGCGCAACAAAGTAGAAAGCCCCGTACCGCCGCCCATCGCCACTACGCGCAAAGGACGCATCGCGGTTTGAGATGCGCTCGAAGAGAGCTGGGAAGGTTGCGGATTCTCTACGTCAATCTTGACAGACGGCACAAAGCTCACAGAACTAATTACGGAATCTCAGGATACAGCAACTCCGTGAAGCGCGGATCGTCCACCATATTCTGGAAGTCGTTGTCCGACCTTGCCTGTAAGCGGTTCTTGGGATTCAGCTCGATCGCTTTGGCCAGGTTGTCCAGACATCCCTGTACCCGGCCGGTAATGGAATCGAGCAAAGCCAGCCCGTAGAAGGCGTAGTCGGCGTTGGGAAAGTCGGCGATGATTCCGCGGAACTGCTCTCCCGCCTCTTCGAAGTAGCCGCCGTTCAACTGCGACACTGCGTAGTCATACCGCTCTTCAGGAGTGATGAAAGCGAGGCCCGCTCGCGCGATCTGCCGCTGGCAGGTTTGCACATACATGCGGCAGCGCTCGGCAATCTCAGGCGTGGCCGTGGACAACAACTTCTCGAGCGCCACGAGAGCCTTGTCGTATTTACCCTGCTGAACCAGCTGCACGGCCGACTGATACTGCTGAAGTGAGGCAGAAGTCGGCGCGGAGGAGCTGCCGGATTTGGCTGTCGGAGAGGGAGTCTTTTTGCGGCTTCCCGCGGATCTGGCTTCTTGCGTCATCATTCTTCAGTCATATGCGCGGTTTCCGGGCGAACAGGGCTGGCAGAATCTCTCGCTGCCCCAACGCCAAAAATCCGTCACTAGAGCCATCTTTATACCCACTCGACGCCGGAACGTCAAATTTTGGCCGAGGCCAGCCATTTCAATCGTTGGTGCCGCAGGCACTTTTTCCATAGATAGCTGGATTGAGCGAGGGGTCGTTGTACATCTTGAGCTGCCGGTAAAGCTTGAACCGGCGCCTACCCTCAAGGGTCTCGCACCACAACGCGTCCAGGCAGGCCGCCAGATCCCCGCGCTGTTCCTCCAGAACCGTCAAACGGTCCCGATTCCGTTCGCTGTGGCCCTGGGGCGCTCCGGCCCGTTCCGATTCTTCGCGCGTGTGGTAGATCTTGAGCGCCTGAATCGATAGCCGGTCGATCATCAGTCCCGGCGACTCGGAGTGCAAGGGAGCCTCGGGATTGGGCAGGCCGCGCGCAGTGAGCCACTCCATCAGCACCCGGTCGAGATCCTCAGCCAGGTCGTTGCGCAGCTGGTTGGTTGCGTCGATGCGCCGCTTCACATCGGCCAGAGCAGCGTCGGTTGCGCCGGGAGTGCGGGCCTCATCCTCGATATGCCAGAGATCGAAGTTGGTGCGATGCTGTCGCGCGACGCGAGCCAGAAACTCCGCAGCCTCACCCGTGGGTGGCGGCTCAGCCCCGGCAGTCGCCACGAGGGGGCCCTCCTGTGTCTTACCTTCGCTCATCTGGTGCCAATGCCGGGTCAGCTGGTCGTGTATTCTCACAATCGCAGCAGCCGACAACATCCAGGAAGCAGTTTGCATGAATTCACAGGCTCGATCTGCGTCTATGGTAGAACTATCGGTGCACCCGCACCAACCTTGGGGACGCCATGCCGGAAACTCCGCAGCGATTCCTTTGCATTGCCAGCTATGAAAAGGGTCAGGACTTTCTACGCCAGTGCGCCGAGCTGGGCGTGCGTCCCACCCTGTTGACCGTCGAGAAGCTGCGCGATGCCGACTGGCCGCGTAAAGCCGTCGAAGACATAGCCGCGGTTCGGGACGAAGCCAGCCGCGAGCAAATCCTGAATACCGTCTCCTGGATGTCCCGGGGCCGCCGCTTCGATCGGGTCATCGCTCTGGACGAGTTCGATCAGGAAACTGCTGCCCTCATCCGCGAACACATGCGCCTGCCGGGCATGAATCTGAGCACGGCTAACTGCTATCGCGACAAGCTGGCCATGCGGACCACCGCCAATCGTATGGGCTTTCTGGTTCCCGAGTTCTGCGGCGTCTTTAACTACGACGCTCTGCGCTCCTACATGGCCCACGTGCAGCCGCCTTGGCTGCTCAAGCCCCGCGCCGAGGCCTCCGCGCTCGGGATCCGCAAAATCGAAGACCCCGAGCGGCTGTGGCGTACCCTGGATGAGCTGGGGGACGAGCAGAGCCGTTTCCTGTTGGAGCAGTTCGTTCCAGGCGACATCTTTCACGTCGACTCGATCGTCAGCGAGTCGAAGGTCGTCTTCTCCGTCTCGCATCAGTACGGCCGGCCGCCGATGCAGGTGATGCATGAGGGCGGCGTCTTTACCACCCGCACCGTCGATCGCAAGAGTGAAGAGTGGTGGAAACTGACCGATCTGAACGCCAAACTTGCGCCTGCGCTCGGCATGGTGCGCGGCGTTACTCACGCCGAATACATTCGCGCCCACTCCGACGGCCGCATCTATTTTCTCGAGATCGCCGCCCGGGTCGGTGGTGCCTTCATTTCAGATCTGGTCGAGACCGCGACCGGCATCAATCTCTGGCGCGAATGGGCCAGGCTCGAAGTGGCCGCTCTGCGCGGCGAGCGCTACGTTTGCCCGCCGGCGCGATCGGACTATGCGGGCAGCGTCCTCTGTCTTGCCAAGACGGCAGAACCCGATACCTCGAGCTTCGACGCGCCAGAGATCGTCTACCGCATGAAGAAGCATCACCACGCAGGATTGATCGTACGCTCGTCACGCGCCGGCCGGGTGAGGGAACTACTCGAGCAGTACAGCGTGCAATTTGCCGAGAAGTTTCTGGCCAGTATGCCTCCGCCGCCCAAACCGACTGCATGAAACTCCCGGTCGCACGACTCACCCCCCCGCGTGACTCACATGATGGATACGATTGACTGGCTGCTCGATTCGGACCCTGGCCTCCGCTGGCAGGCTTTGCGCGATCTCAGCGATGCCTTGCCGGTCGCAGTCACGGCCGAGCGTGCCCGCGTTGCCCATGAAGGCCTCGGCGCTGAGATTCTCGCGCGCCAGGAATCGGATGGCTCGTGGCGTCGGGCCGATGCCCCAGGCTGGTTGACGACGCTCTTCACGTTGCTCCTCCTGCGCGCAACCGGTATCGACCCTGCAGAGCCTGCCGTCGAGGCGGCCATGGCGCGCCTGGAGGCCGGCCGACGATGGAACGACGTGGGAGGCTGCTGGGAGTTACGCGCGCCCGAGACTGGCGGCAACACCTTCTTTGAGGGCGAAGAGGAGCCGTGCATCAACGGTGGCGCGCTTGCCATTGGTGCGTACTTCGGGCGTCCCACGGAGAGCCTGGCGGGCCTTCTGCTCGGCGAGCAACTCGAAGACGGCGGATGGAACTGCGAAGCGCCGAAGAGCGCCCGCTCCTCGTTCCACACCACGATCTGCGTGCTGGAGGGGCTGCTCGAATATGAGCGCGCCGTGGGACCCGCGCACGCGCCGCAGATCGCGTCCGCACGCCGCCGCGCCGAAGAGTATCTTCTCCAGCGTAGCCTCTTCCGTCGGCTCTCCACGGGCGAGATCGTGAATCCGGATTTCCTGGAGCTCGCCTTTCCGCCACGTTACCGCTACGGCATTCTTCGTGCCCTCGACTACTTCCGGGCCGCCGATCTCAGTCCCGACCCACGTATGAGCGAAGCGATCCACTTGATCGAGACTAAGAAGCAGGCCGACGGCCGATGGATGCTCGAACGCTCCTACGGCGAGGGACTTGCGATTTCTCTCGGTGAATCGGTGGGCGAGCCGAGCCGTTGGAACACGCTCCGCGCGTTGCGGGTGCTCCGTTGGTACGAACAAGCACGACGCGACTAGACGATCACTGGAGGCTTTCCATGCCCAAGAAAACCGCAACGCCTGCGCCGACGCCTTTCCCGCCCGGAGTGGCAAAGCCCGCCGTGCGTGCGCTCGCCGCTGCCGGATATAGCACCCTTGACCAACTCACCAAGGCGCGCGAAAGCGAGCTCGCCACACTGCACGGCATGGGGCCCAAAGCGCTCGCAATTCTGAAGGCAGCCCTGCAGCAAGAGGGAAAGTCATTTCGACCCTGATTCTGCGGATAAAATCCCCATCTCCACGAGGAGGCAGATGATGAAGACGAACGCAATGGGCGGATCGCAGCCGATCGCTCCGGCATCGCTCGAAACTAGGGGGATCGGGAAGAGAAAACGCATCACCGGAGGCGTTCTCACGGTGCTCGCTACTCTCTTTCTGGTCTTCGATGCAGTGGGAAAGATCATGCTGCCGCGGCAGGTGATCGAAGCCTTCGCACGGCTTGGCATCCCAACCACTCTCAGTATGACCATCGCCGTTATGCTTCTGGTGAGCACGCTCTTCTACGCCATTCCGCGAACGGCAGTTTTCGGCGCAGTCCTGCTGACCGGCTTTCTCGGCGGCGCCATCGCTATTCAACTTCGCGCCGGCAGCCCCGTCTTCGAAACCATGTTTCCCCTTCTTTTCGGGATTCTGATTTGGGCTGGAATCTATCTGCGTGAGTGCAGGCTAACGCAGATCTTCCCGGTGCGGCGCTAGATCCTTCGCCGCTCTCGGTTCAGATTCTGTTCGTCGGCCCTCTACAATCGATGCGGGAGCAAGCATGGACAAGAAAGGGCAGTATCCTCACCGCCGCTGGAATCCTTTGCGGCAATCCTGGGTCATGGTTTCGCCGCATCGCACGCAACGACCCTGGCAGGGCGAAGTCGGACAGACTGCGGTTCGCTCCGGGGTCACCCACGATCCCGAGTGCTATTTGTGCCCCGGCAACAAGCGCGCCGGCGGAGCCGTCAACCCCGTGTACGATTCTGTCTTCAGTTTTGTAAACGATTACGCGGCGCTCTTGCCGGACTCACCTTCGGATGCTGCATCGCCGAACTCACCATTGCTTGTCGCTGAGCCCGCACGCGGCCTCTGTAAAGTTCTCTGCTTTCATCCCGATCACAGCCTGACCCTCGCGCGCATGACGCAGCCCGAGATTCGCTGCGTCGTCGATGCGTGGACCAATGAGTTCGCCGAGCTTTCGGCTCTCGACTGGATCAAGTACGTGCAGATCTTCGAGAATCGTGGCGCCATGATGGGCGCGAGCAATCCGCATCCTCACGGCCAGATATGGTCTACGGGATTCGTCCCCGATGAGCCGGCCGCCGAGACCAAAGCCCAGCGCGAACATCTCCAGCGCACCGGCCATTGTCTGCTCTGCGACTATCTCGCCGCAGAGAAATCCGCGGGCGAACGCGTCGTCTTGGAGAACGATCACTTCGGTGTGCTGGTCCCCTGGTGGGCGGTCTGGCCCTTCGAAGTGCTGTTGGTCAGCAAGAGGCACCTGGGCGCGATGCCAGAGCTGCGCAGCGAAGAGCGCGATGCACTAGCCGATGCGTTGAAGCGCCTAACGACACGCTACGACAATCTCTTCGAGACCAGCTTCCCCTACACCATGGGCTTCCATCAGAACCCCACGGACAACGCAGAGCATCCGGAAGGTCA
This sequence comes from uncultured Occallatibacter sp., assembly GCA_964585715.1. Lineage (GTDB taxonomy): Bacteria > Acidobacteriota > Terriglobia > Terriglobales > Acidobacteriaceae > Telmatobacter. Next base: position 12,937 of record CAZPEZ010000061.1, on the reverse strand, counting down.
CTTCCACGCGCACTTCTATCCGCCGCTGCTGCGTTCGGCCACGGTGCGCAAGTTCATGGTCGGTTTTGAAATGCTGGGCATGCCGCAACGCGACATCACGCCAGAGATCGCCGCCGACCGCCTGCGTGCCTGCTCGGAGACCCACTTCTGGCCGCGTTGAAAAGCTGCTTCTCGGCTCTCATTCCGGGTGCGCGCATGAAGACGGCCCAGGTGTGAGCGGTTCCTGCTTTGGTGTTATGGGAGCTTCAGACTCGGCGACGTCTGAGACTCCCTTGCCGCACTTGCGCCGCAGTCGAAGGCGTCCAGGCCCACATGGAAGAACGCGGGCGTGGGCGTCTCTGTGCAACCCCTCTCATGAAGGATCCTCCGCATGATTGCGGGCTCATCGGCAAAGCCACTCCAGTGCTCAGATCGCATGGTGTAGAGCACCCAGACTCTGCCGGAAAAGTGATCGAGCGCCCTACCGAAATCTTCGCGGACGAGTGGCTCGCTGCTCGTGTATTTGGTGTCCGGGATTCCGCGCGAGCAGCAAGGCCACCCCGTATTGCCAAAATGAGCCGGCGCGTCCATCCACTGATGCATCTGGACGTAAAGCTTAAAATGCTGCGACAACGAGGAGTGCACCCAGAGAAAGTCCTGGGGCTGAACATGCGCTTGAAGGAACGAAACGGCTCCATCGGCATCCTCTCCCGGATCGATCTGGCGGAAGTTCTTCGCCCGGCTCGCGATGAGCGTCAACGCAATTGCCATCAGGATCAGGACGTCAAATAGAGGCCTGAGCCAGCCGCGGCATCGCGCGAAAAGGAAGAGTGAAATCAGTTGGAGACTCGAGACAAGGGCTGTGACCAGGAGAGGCAGCAAGAACAGACTGGTGCGCTCGGTGAATGGATAGAGAACAAAATGATCGCAGACGAGCAAAGTGAGGCATGGGAGAAGACAGACAACCTGAATTGCGAACCACTCGCGCCTGCCATGCCGAAATCGCTTCCAGGAGAGAATCAGGCCGATCAGAAGCAGAATCGCAGCGCTGGAAAGGCGGATTCCCGTTCGATCGAACCGGTGGTTCAGTGGAATCTCGCCGATGAACTGGTACGACTCGGAAGTTGCCAGGCTGCCCCAGGTTTTGCCGGCATTTTTCTTGGCGAATGCCGTGTGCTGAACTTCAGGGCCGTTGGGAATGCAAAACACGCGATATTCGCTCAGAACCGTGGCGCCGGTGATGGCAGCGAAAACAACTGCCCTTGCAAATGGACTGGAGAGCCGAGCCCTGAGGCTGGATGAGGAGCCTGTGCGGGAAGGAAACATCCAGATCAGCAGCGCAACGGCTGGCACGAGAAGAGCGATGCCATAGCCGACGAGCAAACCGCCCGCGGTTGTTGCGACCAGCAGCCAGAAGCGCCTGGCGCTCGTTTTCTCCATATACAAGGAACAGGCCAGCAAGATCGCCGTCGAGACAAAGAACTCCGAACTGTATTGCTTGAGCTGACGCGCATAGGTGATCTCGATGGGGGAAAGCACAACCATAGTCCACGCCAGCAGGGCATACTGCCTCCACAGAATGCGAACGGCGAAGAAGAGCATGGTCCCGATCGCTAGTATTCCCATGCTCACTGGGACTACTCGCAACGTGGTATTGCTCAGTCCAAAGAGAAGAACGACCGCACGCGCCAGAATGAGTAAAAGTGGCGGAGTGGATTGCAGCCAGTCGTGGGGATAAAAGATCCCGTCGACGGTCTTCGCGATCACCGAGTTCGCGACAAATGCCTCATCCTGCCAGAGGCTTCGTCCCAGGCTGCCGGTCAGCAGGAAGACGTCGTAGGCTGTCACTCCAGCGGCGATTGCCCAGAACAAGACGCGGCTACGGGCGATCTTTCCAATCCAGAAAAGCGTCCAGCGGATTATCGAGACGGGTGAGTTTGCGTAGGCAACCATTTGCGCGGCTATCAGCCCCTGCACATACGTAGATTTAGGAGTCTGTTTCCCCAAGATACTACGTCTCAGATTGGCGATTATCGGTACTCTCGGGCCGCGCCCAATCGTTCGTCACGTTGTTTTCTATCCCTTCCGCGCTCGAATGTGCAGAAACAGCGGTGCGACGCGCGTGTCGGCGACGGTCGGCTCTGCGGCCGCCTGGGCTGCACTTGCCGTCGGCTCGCCGAGCTTCTCGATCATGAGTCCTGCCGCGCAGATCAGGTCGACCCAACTGCTCAGCGTGCGATGGAACAGCGGCGTGCGAAAGGGCTTCACACGCTGGCGCTCCTGGGCAGGCAGGTTGGTGAAGGTCCACTCGCTCACTACTCCATTGGTCGACTCGAAATAGCGGCCCACCTCGATGTGCTGCACGCGGCCGCGCGCGTCCCGCACCACCCGTCGATAGGGCGGCGCAAAACAGGGATGAAGGATCGAGAACTGAAAGAACCCGCCCGGCCGCAGAACGCGTGCCGCTTCCTTCAACGCCTGCCCGTGATCGGGCATGTCCATCAGCGACATGAATGCGGTGGCAAAGTCGAAGGTCTCACATGCGAAGGGAAGATCCTGGCCGTTGGCAACCTGATAGTGAATGCCCAGCGGCGCTGCATATTCGCGCGCTTTGGCATGTCGGATGAAGGTGGGCGCGACGTCGATGGCCTGCATCTCCGCGCCCAGCCGCGCCAGCTTGCGCGTGTTGGCTCCCTCGCCGCAGCCGATGTCCAAGCCGCAAAGCCCGCGCAGGTCGGGCAGCATGGCCAGAAACGCAGGCGTGTTCTGCGCGTCGCGGTAGACGTCATAGCCGGCACGCACGAAGCGCGTCCAGTTTTCCGCATTGGCTTCCCAGAACTGGGCGACCTCGGCCGACTTCATGATCTTCTTCCTACGGACTTTGGATGCCGTTTAGGGGGCGTTGCGCAAAGAGAAGGCCAAGGCGCAAAGCAAAGAGGCCAGGGAGGAACAGCGGCTCTGAGCGTGGTGAGCTCGCTGGGATTCGAACCCAGGACCCACGCCTTAAAAGGGCGTTGCTCTACCACCTGAGCTACGAGCTCGTACGACCGCTTTCTTCAAGTTATCACAGCATTTGATGTATGCCTCCGGGGTGAATTTCTTGAAACTTGCGGGTTGCCAGGTTGAGTTTCACAGGAATTCGTCCGACAAAACTTAATTTAATTGATTATTCCTATTGCAATTCTTTAGATTTGCCATTACAGTAAGTCTCGTACTCAAGAAATGAGGCTTGAGAGCATGGCGAACGACCCAAAGCCGGCTTCCGACTGGCAGGACGTCCTCAGGATCGCCCAGGGAGCCGCTCTGGTCGTCGAGCGCGTCCGCATCCCGGACAAGCAGATTGCCATCGAAGGCGCCTTCACCCTCCCCGAACTGGTGCGCCTCAGCCTCGAAGATCAGGTCTTCATCACCGCCTTTCTGCGCTCCCACGGCTCGATCAAGGAGATGGAGCAGATCTTCGGCGTGAGCTATCCGACCATCAAGGCGCGCCTCAATCGCATCGCCGGCCAGCTCGAGTTCGTCGACAACAATCCATCGCCTTCGCGCGCTGAGGTGCTCGAGAGGTTGAAGAACAGCGAGATCACGGCCGCCGATGCGATCCGCGAACTGGAGGCTATGAAATGACTCCAAATATCGCGATCGTCCACGTCGAGAATCCCCACTGGCGCAGTATTCACCTGTGGCTGCCGCTGTTCCTGTTGTGGATTCCGGCGATCCTCCTGGCGCCGTTTGTCCTTGTGGTCGTCTTTGTGGCTTGCTTTGTCTGGCGCATCAGCTTCTGGCAGGCAGTCGCGACCTTTTGGAATCTTCTCTGCAGCCTTCCTGGCACCGACGTCCGCGTCTGCGCCGAGGAAAAACGAATCACGGTTCGGATTCTGTGAGGACCGCCATGAACAAAGATCGTCGTGCCATTTTGTCCTTGATCGCTATGGGCCGCATCACCCCGCGCGAGGCCGAGCGCTTGCTGGCTGTCTGGCCAGGTGGAGAAGACGCGCTTGTGCCGTTCGCTCTCTGTCTCGCACTGGTTTGGGTCGCCCTCCCTCATCTGAGCGAGTGGTTTGCCGGAATCGCACACACGCTGGCTTGGCTTCTGCCGATCGTTCGGCCCACGCTTGCATGCTACCCACATTGGTTTGGAGGACTGTCATGAACGAGAATCGCCGTCAGATCCTTGAAATGCTGGCCGCTGGCAAAATCACCGCCGATGAGGCCGAGCGCTTGCTGGCCGCTCTGGAGCCGGACAGCACAACGAAGGCCAGCCAGTTCGATGGCATGGTTGATCGCCTGAAAGACGCCCACGCAAAGACGAAGGCCAAGTATCTGCGTGTTCAGGTCGAAGCCGACGAATCCACGACTGGCATGAAGGGCGCGACGACCGTGAATGTGCGTGTGCCGATGCAACTGTTGCGGGCGGGTGTGCGCCTCGCGGGACTCATCCCCAAGCAGGCCCACGACCAGCTCGACGAGGCGTTCAGCAAGCACGGCGTGCCCATCACGCTGTCGCAGATCAAGCCGGAGAATCTGGAAGAGCTGATCGATCACCTCGAAGATCTGACAGTCGACGTCGACGGCAAAGACGGAAACACCACGAAGGTTCGCGTCTTCTGCGAATAACCGCCAGAGCGTAGCCCTCGTTGGTGCAATTGGCAAAAACCAAACACGGAACAGTGTGCGGCGGGACCCTCTGCACACACAGGGGCGATCTGCGCCCGGAAAAGGAGAAGTGCGATGACAACGACGACGATGCGGAAGCCGCATGCAGACAGGCCGATCGAAGGTCTGATGGCGAAGTGGTATGCGAACAACACCGGCGAGATGATGAAAGAGTATGTCGATCTCGCGCGGAAAATCGAGAGCGAACTGCCGCAGGGCAGCAGTGTGCTTGAAGTGGCGCCGGGCCCTGGCTACCTTTGCATTGAGCTGGCCAAGCTGGGGCCATACACGATTACGGGGATGGACCTGAGTCGCACGTTTGTGAAGATGGCAACCGAGAAGGCGGCTGCTGCAGGCCTTAGCGCGCGGTTTATCGAGGGGTCGGCCTCGAATATGCCGTTTCCGAAAGAGAGCTTCGATTTCCTGCTCTGTCGCGCCGCCTTCAAGAACTTTGCCCAGCCTGTTGCTGCTTTGCAGGAGATGTGTCGGGTGCTGAAGCCGGGAGGGCGAGGACTGTTGATCGATCTAAGCAGGGACGCACGGCCCGACGATGTGAGCCGTGCGCTGGACAAGATGGAGTTATCGCCGGTCAACCGGTTTCTGACCAAGATGGCGTTCAAGACGATGCTGATCCGCAGTGCGTACACAAGAACGGAATTTGAGCAGATGTTCGCGCAGACGAACTTCGCAAACGTGGACATCGTTGGAGACGGGATGGGCTTCGAGATCACGATGACGAAGTCATGATAGGTGGCCCAATCGAAGCTCGGCTTGAGTGGGTCCGATTGGGTTCGGCCCACTTCGCCTCCATCCTTTGGTGGATGGCCCGGCAGGACCGGCGCGGCTAGACTCGCGCCCATGAGCATTCCGACCGAACCGATCGGCAGCATCCCTCGCTCGCCAGAACTTCTGCAGGCGATCCAGGCCCACGGCGCGGGCCGGCTCCCAGCCGCCGTACTTGAAGCAGCTTACGACGACGCGGTGCGTGACACATTACGGCGCTTTGCCGAGACGGGTTCACCGGTGATCACCGATGGTGAGCAGCGGAAATCGAGTTTTGCGACCTATCCGTTGGAAGGCTTGACCAACCTTGCGCCGGACGGCGTCGTCATTCCATTCAAGGACGGGCATACCCGGCAGCTGCCGCGGTTGACCCGCGGCCCTTTCCGTTATGGAAAGTATGCGGGCGAGTATTTGCAGAAAGCCAAGCCGCACACGACGCGTCCGTTGAAGCAGGCAGTGATCTCGGCCTCTGCGCTGAGCCTCCTGTATCCGCCCAATGGCATCGCCGGCTATTCGCGCGAGGAGTTCGTCGAGGACCTGATTCGCGAGTCGGTTGCCGACATCCTCTCCGCGTTCACCGCCGGAGCACAGACGGTACAGATCGACTTCACGGAAGGAAGGCTCTCTCTTAAGCTTGATCCCAGCGGCGCCTTGTTGCGCAGTTTCGTCGAGTTGAACAACCGCGTCCTCGGCAGCTTCTCCGATGCGGAGCGAGCGCGCATCGGCGTGCACGTTTGTCCAGGCGGCGATCACGATTCCACTCACTCTGCCGACGTCGACTACGCCGGTCTTCTGCCCGAGTTGTTTGCGATGCAGGCCGGTCGTTTCTATCTGCAGCTCTCCAGCGAACCCGATCGGCGGCGCGTCCTTGGTCTCATCGCCGGTCTTCTTGGCAAAGAGCGCAAAGTCTTCGTCGGCGTCATCGATCCAATCTCAGCGCGCGTCGACTCGCCGGAAGAGGTGTGCCATCGTGTGCTGGAAGCGGCCGGCCTTCTTCCGCTTAGTCAGCTCGGGACGACCGACGATTGCGGCTTCTCACCCTTTGCCGACGATACGTCGACTGCCCGCGATGTGGCGTTCGCGAAGATTCGGGCTCGCGTGGAGGGAACTGCGCTGGCGGCCTCCCGCCTCGGCATACGCTGAGGCTCGCTAGACCTTGCGCAGCGGCTTGTGCATCGGGACTACCTGCACGGTGACATCGCGAATCTGCGAGAGGAACTTGTTGAGGACCGAGCCGCGCAGAAGAATGTCGAAGCGCGAACGCACCGGCTGACCGAAGATGACGTGAGAGATGCTCTCCTGCTGCGCAAACCGGATCAGGGCATCGGAGACATTCTTATCGTGGAGCACCACGACCTGTGCGCCCAGATCCCGCGCCATGCGCTGGTATTCCTCGATCCGTTGAAATGCCTCCGGATCGCCGTGGCCCTTGTCGTCTTCGGGCCGCGCGACGTAGACGGCGTACCAGTTTGTCGCGAGCCTGCCGGCAACGCGCGAGCCGACGCGGATCAACCGCTCCGTTCCAGGGCGCGTACTCAGGCAGACCATGACCTTGTCGGGAACCGGCGCCTGCTCCAGCCCCTGCGTGCGGCGGTAATCGGAGGCGCGCTTGCTCACCTGCTCGGCGGTGGCGCGCAGCGAGAGTTCGCGCAGGAGGTTCAGATTGCCTTTGCGGAAAAAGTTGGCGAGCGATTGCTCGACCTTTTCTGGCGCGTAGATCTTGCCCTCGCGCAGTCGCGATCTCAGTTCTTCGACGGAGATGTCGACGTTGATCACTTCGTCGGCCCGCTTGAGGAAGCTGTCAGGCACCGTCTCACGAATTACGGTGTTCGCCGACCGGTTCACGGCATCGTTCAGGGTCTCGATATGCTGAATGTTCACCGCCGTCATCACATTGATGCCGGCATCGAGCAGCTCCAGAACGTCTTCGTAGCGCTTGCGATTCTTGCTGCCGGGGACGTTGGTGTGCGCCAACTCGTCCACGATGACCGTGTCGGGATGGCGGGCGATGATGGCATCGATGTCCATCTCTTTTAGATCGACGCCACGATAGGGAATCACCTTCAACGGAACGATCTCCAGATCGCGAATCTGCTCCGCAGTCTCTTTGCGTCCGTGCGTTTCGACCAGACCGACGACCACATCGACGCCTTGCTTCCGCTTGAGCAGTGCGTCGTTCAGCATGTGATAGGTCTTGCCAACGCCCGGAGCTGCCCCGAGGTAGATGCGAAGCTTGGCCGGTTCCTGCTGCCGTTCGAGCTGGATCTCTGCCATCGTCAGGGCCTGCTAACACTACTGGGGTGAACGGCGTTGCAGTTGAAGACTCGATCAGACGAGGCCGAGCCCGATGGCTGTGGCGGGACCACTGTAGAGGGCGAGAACAAAGTATGGTCGAGTCTTCGAGGCAACCCGAAGGGACGGGGCCGTTTCTTCCCATTTCGTTGTCGCGCGTCGCTCCAGTAGGTCACTACAGTTCGCTCCTTACTCCGAGAACTGGAAAGAACCGGCTCCCTTCGCCGCCATCCCAGTAGTGTTAGCAGGCCCTACCCCACCTCGACCGGATGTTGCGCGGTCTCAACTACGGCCACAGGAAGTGTGAATCGAAATGTGGTGCCGTGTCCCAGCCGGCTCTCGACGGCGATCTGTCCACCGAGCGACTCCACGAGACGCCGCACCAACGCGAGCCCCAGCCCTGTCCCACTATCGGAGCCGGCATTGAAGCGATCGAAGAGCGTGCCGAGACGGTCGGCTTCGATGCCGCGTCCCGAGTCGCGCACCGTGAACTGCACAAAGTTTTTGATCTCCTCGGCTGCGAGCAGAATCTCGCCGTCCTGCGGCGTGTAGCGAATGGCGTTCGACATCAGGTTGTCGAAGATGGATCGTACCGCGCGCCTGTCCGCCTGCACGTAGGAGAGATCGGCGAACGCCTTCACCTCGACGCGAATGTGTTTCTCCGCTGCCTCCTCGCAAACGCGGTCGCGCACCTCGTTCAGCAGCGGCAAGGGGCGTAGCCGGTCGGGATGCAACTCGCGCTTTCCGCTTTCGAGCTCGGCGACGCCGATCAGATCGGTCATCAGGTCGTTGAGCTTCTCCGACTCACTGCTTGCCGCCGCTACAAGCTCGGTCTGCAATGGCTCCAGCTGCCCACCGTAGCCCTGCGCCAGGGCGTAGAGTCCCCGCCGCAAGCGCAGCAGGGGATCGCGCAGCTTGCGGCTGGCGACGGCGATGAACTGGGTCTTAAAGCGGTCTGTGTCCTGCAGGCTGGTGACATCTTCGAGTGTCGTCACGGTCCCCAGCAGCCGTCCGTCGGAGTCGCGCATGGGCGTTGTGCGCAACCGATAACTGCGTTCCTGCTTGCCAATGCGCATCGGCAACAGGGAGGCTTCTCCCTCCACAGCGACCGCCTTCTGCATCGCCACCGCATCGCGAATGGCGCTCAGAATCTTCTCGCCTCCCGGCGTAGTCGAAAGCGCCATCCTGTCCGTCGCAGCCTCGCCCAGGATCTCCGCTGCTGCCTGGTTGACCTTCAGCACGTGCCCCTTGCCGTCGGTCACGATGATGGGTTCGAAGATGGACTGCAGAACCGCGTCCGAGAGCTGAAACTCCATCTGCTTGCGCCCGGCCTCGCTGTCGCGTAAATCGCGCAGACGCACCGCAATCCGATTCAGCTCGCTGGCGATCACGCCGAAGTCGTCCCGGCTGTTCCAATCCACGCGATGTTCGAGGTTGCCCTGCGCGATCATCTTGATGTCGCGAGCCAGGCGGTGTATGGGGTAGAGAACGAGACCTATCGTGGCCGCGCCGATCGCGAGCGAGCAGCCCGCAAGCACAATGCCAAGAGACCACGCGCCGCCCGCCGTCAACGCGGGGCGCGCTGCAATCACGAGACCGGCTGTACAGGCAGCGAGGAGAAGGCAGCCGAGAATCAAACGCTGGCTAAGATTCAGCATCGACCGGGCTCCAGGCCGGGAGTGTTGCTGCATTCATTCTGGGGGAAGGACCCTCCTCGCGCAAAATCGCGGCGTGATCGGATCAAAATGGCCGATCAACGAATCAGTCAGGGGATCTGGCAGATGGAAAGGAAATCATTGTGCCAGCGGCACTCCAGCCTTTCGGGAGCGGGATAAGAGACCAAGGCCCAGTTCACACCGAAATCGGACTTTAGCCGCTCAAAGTCCGCCAGCTTGAAGTGCGACCATCCGGCCTGAGCAGTGACCTGCTGGTCCCACGCCGGACCAAGATCGGGGACCTTCGTCAGCACCGACGTGTCTTTGATCGCGTCGGCAAGCTGGCTGCGCTCCGCCAGCGCACGGAAGCTGTGGTAGTCCTCGTGCGGCTCGGCCATGTAATTCGGATCGAGCACGAAGTACGCGTCCGTAGGCGTGTTCGCACGGATCCAGGCGAAGGCTTGCAGCCATGGGTTTGCCGACGCGATACCCGGCAGTTCCAGGTGTTCCGTCGACGCGAAAAGCTGACGCTGCGCGAAGAACATGGCACCGTTGGCAACCAACAGAAAGACAGCCCATCGCCAAACCTCTGTCCGGAGCAGGTATTTGCCGAGATACGCGCCCAGAACCAGCGCCATGAAGACATAAACGAGATGCAGATAGCGCATCGGCTCCAGGGCGCTGAGAACGATCAATTCCCTGGGGCCAAGAATCACCATGGCCACGGCCTGTTGAAAGACGCCATAGATGAAGATTGCCATGGCGAAGCGCGCCAGCTTGATCTCGCCGCGTTTTTGCGCGACACGGGAAACGATCCAGAAGATGACCAGAGGCCCGATGGCTCCCAACCACTCGTACCACGTCCATTCGTACAGCCGAAACCAGTGGCGCGTTCCAAGCGCCTTGAGCCAGATCGGCGAGGGCGGTTCGAACAGCCACCCGAAGGGCACCAGCACCACCGCAGGGGTTGTGTATTCCGCGACTGGACGGGTCAACAGCTCGCGCAGTTTCACTTGCAAGGGCTCGTGCAGCGTCAACGTGAGGACACAGCAGAACGAAACGCCCAAAGCGCCCATCAACGGGTGCAGAACGAATGCGATTGCCAGCAGGGGGACGGCAACCCAGCGCCTGCCGGCCATAATGCGCGACACTCCGAAAAGAATCAGGGCACCTGCCAAAGCACGCGGATGCAGATACTGATCGACGATATAGAGTGCAGTTCCAGCTACCGGCAGCGTGAACATCGCCGCCAGTAGAGTCACCCCGCCCCAGCGGGCTGTCGCCTCCTCGAAGAGTTGACAGACGATGCTCCAGCTTGCGGCGAGGATCAACAAGATGGAGAGAAACTGCCACAGCAGCTCTGCCCACGGAACCGGCAATCTTGTCGCACGGACAAATGTCGACATAGCCGGGTCGAAGATGGAGGAGCGCAGCTGCAGTTTGAAGAAATCGGAGTCGTGCGGATATAACGCCGGATTCAAGTCCGACTTCACGGCAGTGACATACACACTGTCGTCTTCGGCACCGGGGTGATAGCCCGCCACGAAAAACGCCAGTGTAGACAAAGCAAGAAGAAGCCACAAGGTGCGCTTTTGAGAAATCTCCAAATGTACTCCCGTTCTACGCCCAGGTACCGCCTGCACCGAGCTGTCAGTCTGCAATCCGAGTGCGGCGAGGGCGGAGAGTGAAGTGAGCGTACCCTACGCTTGAACTGGCGACCTTCTGCGCTCACCTGCAGGACCAACTTGGGTAACCGTGCGGTACCTGGGTGAACGGCTTGAATGGCTTTCAGCAAACTATAATCCGGATTGTAGTTGCCAGCGTTGATGCTTTGTGGATTTCACGGCACGAAAAACTGCTTTCGGCTGTTGATTCGACTGTTTTTCCGAACCTTATTGTTGAGACGAGTTTCTCCCGGTTTGGGTTTATCCTTGCCCGACTTTATTTGGGACTTAAGCACCAAAGGTCATCACCATGCAGCTGAAGACCATGCGAGCGGTCGACTACTGGATAGGAGTGCCGCTCTGTTTCCTGGGCACCGTCCTAGTCCGTCTGCTGGGCACACCCAAAGGTCCCGAGAAGCCGCGGCGCGTTCTCTTCATCGAGCTCTCCGAGATGGGCTCGACCGTGATTGCCAACCCGGCGCTGGAGAAGACCAAGCGGAAACTGGGCGCCGAGATCTTCTTCCTCATCTTCGAACGCAACGTCGATTGCCTGCGACTGCTGCCCACCGTTCCTGAGTCGAACATCGTCACCATCCGCGAAACCAGCCTCTGGGCCCTGGCCGTCGACACGGTCCGATTCCTCCGCTGGGTGCGCAAGGCCAACATCGACACCGTGGTCGACATGGAGCTGTTCTCGCGCTACTCCGGCTTGCTCACCGGCCTCTCCGGTGCACGCCGCCGCGTCGGCTTCCATCGTTTCCACGCCGAGGGACTCTACCGCGGAGAGATGCTGACTCATCGCGTGAACTACAACGGCCATATCCATATGGCAAAGAACTTCGTCTGCATGATCAACGCGCTGCTCGCGCCGGCGCCCGAGGTTCCTTACTCCAAGACCTTTGTTTCAGACGAAGAGATTCGGGTTCCGCTTCAGCCGGTCACCGACGAGGACAAGGAATTCATCCGGGGCCTGATTCGCCAGGTCTATCCTGACTACCGGCCGGACTTTCACCGTGTGGTACTGATCAATCCGAACAGCTCCGAGTTGCTGCCGCAGCGCCGCTGGGATCGGGAAAACTACAATCAGCTCGCCGCGATGATCGCGAACCAATGGGACAATGTGCTCGTCCTGATTACGGGCTCTAAAGCGGAGCGCGAAGAAGCCCAGCGTATGCAGGAGAAGGTCAATCATCCCCGCTTTCGCAGCTTTGCCGGGATGCATAACCTTAAGGCCATCATCGCGCTCTACAACATCGCTGAGGTACTGGTTTCAAATGACAGCGGTCCGGCGCACTTCTCGGCCATTACGCCGATCCGTTCCATCGTCTTGTTTGGACCGGAGACGCCCAAGCTCTACGGCAGCCTCGGCAACTCCGAACCCATCTGGGCCGCGCTTTCGTGCTCGCCCTGCGTGACGGCGGCCAATCAGAAGAACTCCGCCTGCAACGATGCGGTATGCATGAAGCTCATCACGCCAGAACGCGTGCTCGAATCGGTGCGCGGCGTGCTGAATGGAAGCGGGGCAAGAAGGCCAAGTGTCTCGCAGTCGCTTAGAACATCTGTCTAAATCCTGATCGCTGCGTGACCTTCCTACCCCGAAAGTTGCACTCTTCTACCGAAATCACGGCATTCGGCTCATTCTGAGCCGAGGGTAAACTAAGGCAGCCCAGATGCAAGACGTTGCTGACAAGGGGCAGCCCGCCCGGCCGCGATTGAACTGGACTTCTCTTTCGTTCGAGTCCAGCGCCAGCCACTCGGCGAAATATCGCCCCGACGTCGACGGCCTTCGCTCCATTGCCGTCCTGGGTGTACTCTTCTTCCACTCCGGCTTTGCCGCCTTCCAAGGCGGATTTGTCGGTGTCGATATCTTCTATGTGATCTCCGGCTACCTCATTACGTCTCTGCTTGTCC
>CAZPEZ010000060.1:11478-31230 GCA_964585715.1 uncultured Occallatibacter sp. | reverse complement strand
CGGGCTAGTTCTGGAAAAGCTTGCTTTTCACCGATGCAGTAGGCATACCATGCCATGACTTTACACTCCGTGCGCGGTCGCCGGTAAGCGCCGCCCGTTAGTGAAGCTCTGTGAACTCAGGAACAACTGCATTGTCGAGCTGGCAACGAAATTCCAAATCGAACTGTGGGGAATACTAGCCCCCCGAAAACACGACTGGCAATGTCAGGTCGCACGAACCCCATAAAAGGGAGCCAAAAACTGCGAAATTGATTTCATTTTATGAAAAACAGCATCCATTCAATGGAAATTGGTCCGGAAAAGCACAAAGAATGGTTCGACCGCCCCGCAGATCGTCCCCCAAGTGCCTGAGTTCGGTGCCTTGCGCACTCAGATTGCTTATCGAAGAATCCCCCGCACATAGAGAAACAGCGTCGCATTCAGACCGATCGAAATCACCAGCAGGACTGCTCCCAGTGCCGCGAAGATGCGGACACTTCTGCGCGTCTGGCTGAGCTCCTCTGCGGTTTCCTTCTGCTCCAGCGCAGCCCGCTCCAGAGCCTCCTTCACCGTCCCCAGCTGGTCGTCGATGCGCTTTAGTGCGGTCTCTTGCTGGATGCTCTTGTCCTGCATAAGGGCTAGATCTCCGCGCACACGCATGAGGGCGGTTTCGAGCGGTTCCAGATCGACTGCCGGCGCACCCGCTGGTCGGGAAAGTAGCAGGTTCGCTACCGCCGAAGCCACATTGCCGTCCAGCAACGGAAGCAGCTTTTGGAGCAGAGGAACCATCGTCCGAATCGCAGTCGCCGTGCGCTGGAGGGCTGCGGAAGGCTCGCGCTTCCCTGCTCGTTGAGGAGGCTTCCAGACCGCACCGATCGCCGGCTGGCTCGCGCGCGCGATCCGCGACTCGACGGCGCCCGCCGCCTCCTGTGCTACCTCCTGCTCCCGAACCTCCCGGCCGTTCTCACTCATCCGCTGACCTTCCTTTTTCGACTACCAGACTACTCCGCGGCTTCAGCGGGGACGTGACACCTGTGCGTCCCCACGCCACGAAGCGGCTCTCCTCCGTCAGATGCTCATCGTATCCTCGTTGGCAGGAGAATCGAGTGCAAAGCTTTCTCGGAGACCTGCTCCGTCACCTGCAGCGCTATATGTTCGCGGGCCTCATCACCGTCGGACCTCTGCTTGTCACCTGGCTCGTCTTTAGCTGGGTCTTCGAGACCCTCGCCAACGCCGGCCTGCCGCTTGTCCACTTCTTCGGCACGATCGACCTGCCATGGCTCGAGTCGCTGTTCGCCGTCCTGCTGACCCTCATCGTTCTCTACGGTGTAGGCCGCATCACGTCGCTGGTCGTGGGCCGCCAGGCCTTCAATCTCTTCGAGGCGATTCTGGAGCGCCTGCCGCTGGTTGCCAAGGTCTACACCTCGGTCCGGCAGCTCCTCGAGACCATGATGGCCAAAAAAGACACCGGCCAACGGGTCGTTCTCATCGATTTTCCGATCGAGGGCCAGAAGAGCGTCGGCTTTCTCACCCGCACTCTCACCGACGCGGAGACGGGCAGGGAACTGGCTGCCGTGCTGCTGCCCAACGCCATCAACCCCACATCGGCGTTCCTTCAGGTTCTGCCCATGGAGCGCGTGACTGAAACAGATCTGACCATGGAACAGGCCATGAGTATGTTGATGACCGGCGGCGCCGTCTCGCCCGACACGATCCGCTTCACGCAGCCGGTCGGCACCAAGTAACGAGCGCCACTACTCCGTTACCTCGGCTGCTTGCAGATCCTCTTCGGCGTGCTCGCTCTCGACCGTGACCTTGCGCAGGCTCACATGGTCGATCTGGGCCCAGATCAGCCCTACCGGCACGATCCCCAGAAAAGTGGTCAGCAATAAGGTGGCCGCGCAGGCCGTTGCCGGTTCGGGATTTACTCCCAGAAACTTCGAAATCGCCGCTGCCACCAGTCCGATCTGCGTGAACCAGCCCAGCACCGGCAACTGGACTATGCTCGACACACCGCTCACCACCATCAGCAGCACGCATTTGGCTGGCGTCATCGCCGCCAGTACCGGATCGGCGACGAACGCCCTCATCGTGACGAGGTACGCTGCGGCAATCAGCACCCACATGCAAATCGAGAGTCCCGCCGCCACACCGAAGTCCGACAACGACCGCATCGTGTCCAGTCCGGTCCGAAACTCCCGGATCTTGTGCCCCACTGCCTGCCCGGCCTTCTTCGAAAGAACACCCAGCGTCTTCTCGAAAAACGCTGCTACAACATTGCCTGAGAATCGTACGGCAACCAGAAATGCAGCGCCAGCCAGCGTTCCCGCCATGCCCCAGTAGCCTGCCTTCTTCACCAAGTCGGAATGCGGCAACGCTCCCGGCCCGCCAAACCAACTCGACAGCAGAATCGCCGACGAGAAGATCAAAGCCATGGTCCCCGCATCGAACAGCCGCTCCACGATGTACACCGCGATCTGATTGCTCAGCGGAAGGCCTGTCTTCTTCGACACCAGGTACGGTCGCACCGGGTCGGCCACGCGCCCAATCAGTGCCACTGCCGTGAACCCGATCACCTGCGTCCCAAGAAGCGACAACGGATGCACTTTCTTGTTGTGCCGCAGGAGATAGGCCCAGCGCACCGACCGGAAAACGTAGGCAACGTAAATGCAGCCCGCTCCCAGCGCGATCATCCGCCAGTCGGCCTGCGCCAGCTGTGCCTTGAACAACGCAAAGTCGAAGTGGATTCGGTCGCGTCCCCAGATCACCAGCGCGATGATCGCCACCAGCACCACCAGGCCCAGGATCAGTTGTTTCTTCTTCAAGCGCTCTCCGTTCGGGGCGTAGTCTATGTCGATTCTATGTTGGCTGGCGTCGCGGCGAATCGCTTATTCCGTCGACGGCGTCCGGGCAGTCACCTGCTTCGCCCGCGCCTCGCGCACCAGCACACGCCGGTTGAACTCGTGGATCACGCGGGCCACGTACGCCCGCGTCTCGTGATACGGCGGAATTCCGTGATACTTGTCCACTGCTGCCGGCCCCGCGTTATACGCAGCCAAGGCCAGCGCAAGATTCTCGTGATACCGGGTCAGCAAATCGTCGAGATAGATTGCCCCGCCGCGCACGTTCTCACCTGGCGCAAGGCTGTCCTTCACTCCGAGATCCGCTGCTGTCGACGGCATCAGTTGCATCAGGCCTTCAGCGCCTGCCCTGCTTACGGCACGTGCATTTCCATCGCTCTCAGCCTTCACCACGCTGGCCAGCAGATCCACATCCAAGTTGTGCGCGTGGCCCGCATCGGCCAGCATCTCGCGCAAATCTGCCGGAGAAAGGCTCTGCTCGCCGTTTGCCGGCAAAGCTGCCGCTGGCGTCGCCACCGCGACAGGCGGATCGGGAACAGCCTCGACCCCTGCGACCTCCTCCGGTTTGAGTACGATGAAATTGCCCTCGCCCGCGCTCAGATAGAGCCGCATCTGCCCGTTCACCAGCGCATGGTGATCGCAATCCATCGCGAAGCCATTGCTCAGTGTCACGTGCTCGGCTGCGTGCACCTGTAGCCCGAAGGCGCCCAGTGCGCCAGCAGCAATCGCGATCTGAATCGACTTCGACATGTTCTAACCTCGCGCCATCGAGGCCCAGTGCTTCGGCCGCCCGCTCGCCTCGGCTTGCCTCTTAAGAATCGATTCCAACACCACCGCCACGCCATCCTCATCGTTCGGCGGAGCCTGCTTCCATCCGTTTGTCTTCGCCTTTGTCTTCAGCTCGAGGGCGGCGTTGCCCATCAGCACGCCCTGTCCGGCCCACTCCAGCATGTCTACGTCATTCCAGTTATCGCCGATCGCCATGGTCTCCTTGCGATCGACTCCGAGCCTTCTGGCCAGCCGTTCCAGCGCCCATCCCTTCGAAACCCCCGTTGGCAGCAAGTCAAGAATCGACAAATCGCGTCCCGGATACTCCGTCCGCACACATTCGCACGATGCTGCCCAGGCGCTTTCCTTCAGCGCCTTCTCCGCCTTCTTCATCGAGCGGATACCTCCGGCAACCATGCCCTGGATCGGGTCGACTCCATCCGTCAGCGCTTTCTCCAGCGGCTTCACCACCTCGATGCCGTCGCGGTTCGCCTCCATCCACAGCGCGATCCGTTCGTGCGCCTGTTCGAGGTCTTCGAGCACCAGCTCTCCCCGCCCCACCCTGTCGAACGTGAACACCAGTGCCCCAAATTTGCGCAGCAGCTCACATAGCCCACGCGCGACGCGCGCTTCCATCTGGCTCCGATCCACTGGGTCGCCCCCCAGGGTGCGAGTCACCGCTCCATTCGACGTAATCAGGGGCATATCCGCTCGCAGCCCCAGGCACTCCAGCAGCGGCGCGGTATACGCCGTGCGTCGGCCTGTGGCGATCGCAACCACGATCCCCGCATCCTGCGCGGCCTTCAGCGCCTTCGCGTTGCGCGGGCTCACGTTCTGAGAAAAGGTCGGCAGTAGCGTGCCGTCAATGTCGATGGCCACCAGGCGCACAGGAGGATGCATATCCCAAGTGTACCGGGCATGTTACAGCGGGAATGTGAAGGCCGAAAGTGTCTCTGCACACCAAAGTGTGACCGCTGGCACACGCTCCGCCCCGCATCCAGCGCGCACAATGGCAGCGAAGCGAAAGGGAAGCCATGCCAGCTTCTGTGCTCATTGCCTATGTTACCCGCAGCGGATCGACAGGTGAGGTTGCCCAGGCCATCGGCGCCACTTTCCACGAAGCCGGCCTGGAGTCCGACATTCTCCCCGTCGGCCACGTCAAATCCCTTGCCGGCAAGTCCATCGTGATCCTTGGCGCGCCCTTGTATATGGGCCGCTTTCCCAAAGAGTTCTACAGATTCCTCAGCGCGCATCGAGCCGCGCTGGGTGCAACGCGCTGCTGGTGCTTCGTTCTCGGCCCCACGCGCGCAGAGCCCACTGACTTCGAGGCCGCAAGGAAACAGGCAACCAAGCAGCTTCTCCGCTATGGCTGGTTCCACCCCGTCGACGTCCACATCTTCGGCGGTCGCTGGAACATGCAGGGCGTTCCATTTCCGTTCAGCCTCGTGCTCCACCTTCCCGGAAACCCGCTCGCCAAGATTCCCATGTCCGACATCCGCGACTGGTCGGCCATCCACGATTGGACGATGGGCATCGCCTGCCAGATCGCCCCGGCGGCCTGATCCCGACCTTCTCTTCTACACTGGTTTCATGGAACGCATCTGCAGCCTGTGCCATGCTGTCCTTGGCGCGGACATTCAAGCCGACTGGTGCCCGGCCTGTGGCGGCGCCATCATCGAGCGCCCCACCCTGCCTGAGGACTCGTCCAAAAGCCTGCCCCACGCAGTGGCAGTTGATCATCGCGGCATTGTCCTTCCACGCCGTCACGCCGTCGGCGGCATTATCACTCCACAGTAGTTCGCGCCGCCGCATCTCGACCGACCATGATCCGACTCGACAGAATCTCGCCCGAGAACGCCCTCGTCTTCAAGGCCATCCGTCTGCGCGCGCTCGAGGACTCGCCCACCGCTTTTGGCAGCACCTACGCGCGCGAATCGAAGCTCACCGACGAGGAGTGGCTCCAGCGCTCCCGACGCTGGGCCACCGAAGGCTCCATCGGCTACATCGCATTTGAAGGTGAATCTCCTTGCGGGCTCGTCGCCTGCTACACCGAAGAGCAAGATCCCCACGCCGCGCACGTCATCTCCATGTGGGTCGATCCCGGTGTTCGGCGCGCCGGCGCGGGAAAGGTCCTTATCGAAGCCCTCACGACCTGGGCCTCATCGCGCGGTCTGGGGCAGCTGCGCCTCATGGTCACCAGCGTGAACGCCGGCGCAATCGGCTTCTACAAGCGCCTTGGTTTTCGCATGTCCGGCAAGACCGAGCCCTACCCTAACGACCCCGCGATCCTCGAGTACGAGATGATCCTGCCGCTTGATTCGTGATTTGCCAGCTACTCATACCGCAGCGCCTCCGCCGGCAAAATTCGCGCTGCCGCGAGCGATGGATACAGCGTCGCCAACAGAGAAATCCCGATCGACACCGCCGACACAATCACTCCATCCATCACGCGTGGGGCAAATGGCAGGGTGTCGATCGCATACACCTCGGCCGACAAATGAATGAAGTGATAGTGAGCCCCGATCCACGACGCCGCATATCCCAACGCAAGCCCCAGCACCGTGCCGATCACACTGATCAAAAATCCCTGCATCAGAAAGATGTTCCGCACCTGCGCCGGTTCGACCCCGAAGCTCATTAGTACGGCAATATCGCGCGTTTTCTCCATCACCATCATGGTCAGCGCGATCAGGATGTTCAGCGCCGCCACAATCACGATCAGCCCGATCACGATGAACGTAACCACCTGCTCCAGCCGCAGTGCGCGAAACAGTTCGCGGTTCTGCTCCATCCAGTTGGTGGTCATGTAGCCCGGGCCCGCGGCCTGCTCAATCGACTTGCCGATCTCTGCTGCCCGATTCAGGTCGTCCACACGAAAACTGATCGCTGTCACCAGGTCCGGCTCGTCGTAGAGTCGCTGCGCATTCGCCAGCCGCACATAGCCCCACGCCGAGTCGTACTGGTAGAACCCGGTGTGATACGTCCCGATCAGCCTGAAGTTCACGTACTTGGGAACAATCCCCACCATCGGGATCAAGTCACCCTGCGGGCTGATCACCCGGATGGCATCTCCGACACTGACGCCGAGCGAATCGGCAAGGTCCTTTCCCAGCACGATCGGCGGAATCTCTGCATTGGCCTGCGCCGGTGTCTCGGCTCTCGGCTCTAGCGCGCGCACAGCCTCTGGCGCCGCATTTTGCAGCACCCGGCTCACGCGCATCTCGTCGTTGGGAGTCACGCCTTCAACCAACGCGTACCCGGCCCGCGCTCCATGCGCCACAACCACTTGTTCGTCCAGCTCAGGCGCAGCCGCAACCACGTGCGGCAACTTGCTCAACCGCTCCAGCAGCGGCCGCCACTCGCGAATACCGTCGTCCTTCACGCGCAGCAGCTGCACATGCGCGCTGGAGTCCACCAATCGATCTTGTAAGTCGCGGCGCATACCGTTGGTAATCGCCAATGCGATGATCAGCGCGGCCACGCCCGCAGTCACGCCGGCCACGGAGATCGTCGTGACCACGCCCACCACGGCCTGGCGCCGCTTGGCTTTCAAGTAGCGCGCAGCGACAAAGAGCTCAAAACGCATTATGAACTCGCCAGGGGGCCCTACTTCGCCGTCGTAGTGAACACGGTCTTTGCCACGCCGACATTGTCATATCTGTCATAAACGCGCACCGTCAGTAGATGCTCGCCGGGTTTTCCGTCCGGCGTCTGCAGCCGAAAATCATACCGCTCGTCCTTTGAGTCCGACAGCTCGCCGACTGGCGCAACAAACTTCCACGTTCCGGCATCCAGCGAGTACTCGGCATGGGCAATCGGTGAAGCCGCATCTGCCGCTTCGAACGTCACGTGGATCGGCTTCGCGCAGTCGGCCTTCACACAGGTCGTTGTCTCATCGGCTGCTTTTAATCCCGTCACCACGGGCGGCGTTGTATCCACCTCGAACCGGTCGCTCACCCTGTCGCCTGTCAACGCATCGCCAGGTGAGTGCGAGGGCGCATCGCTCGCTATTACCTTCATCTGATACCCGCCATCGGGAATCAAAGTCGCATCGAAGCTATACGCCTTATCGGTTAGTTCGTCCTTCAGCAGACGCCACACATGCTCGCCGTCCCCACGCAGGTAGAGCGCATAACTCAGGTCGTCGCCGTTATCGTCGTGTGCAGCCCAGCGCACCGTGATCGCGCCCTTGTCTCTCGTCGCCTGGATCGGCCCATTCGCGCCCGCATCGAACGACACGCCTGCGTTCTGGGTCGTCGACGGCAATGCAATGCTTACCGTCTGCTGAACGGCTGCCTGATTCTGAGCGTTGAGCCGGGCCCCCGGCGCCACGACAACCTCGTCCACAACGGGCGCAGCATTCACTGGAAGATAATTCACTCCCACACTGCCTACCGAACCATTGGCCGCCAGCACAGCCTTCCACTGCAGAAAGCGCCCTGCAGGCGAGGCCACTAGGCCTTCTTTCAGCGGCTCCCAGTCGCTCCAGCCGCGCACCGGCTGCTCCACATTCCCTGACCGCGTCCATAACTCGTAGCCGCCCGATCCTGGATTCACTTCCACACGCCCGAAGCGCGCCAGCGCTCCTGCATCCAGCACATCGCTCGCGTACTCATGTTTCTCCGCTGCGCCAAGAGTGAACAGCTTGCCCGTATTCCCGGTTCCGATCAGCAAGTCCGTTCCGTTGCCATGCGCGACGCACAAACCCTGCTGCGCTTCGAGATGTGCCACATCCGAGTAATCGCCGTTCGCCTGAATGTGAAAGACGTGGCCGCGATTTCCGCTTAGCGCCAGCACGCCATCTTTCTGTGCGGTCAGCGCATACACTATATCGTCCTTGCTAGACCACACCTTCCGCGGTGCCTGCCCATCTTTCAGCGCGTAGAGCTCTGTTCCCTCCGGCACCGACGTGCTTGCATTCGCCGCCTGCAGCGAGCCCGGCTGCACAATCGTGATCGTGATGGACCCGATCCCTTGCACCGGCAGCGGAGGCAGGGGATTGTGGCTCTTGTCGCCGACGCTTACCGCGTAGATCGTGCCATCCGTCCCAACCGCCACCGAAGTAATCTCGCGCCTTGGCGCTTCAAACAGCACGTAGCCCCTGCCCTCGGAGCTGACGCGATACACCAGCCCACTTCCATCCGATCCGGCGATCAGGTCTCCCTTCGCATCCCACGCCAGTGCGCGAATGTGCTGCTCGTCGCTCTTGAAGAACAGCTCCGGCTTGCTGCCCGGCTTCGCTATGTCCACCCGATACACCGCGCCCGGTCCGCCCGTCGCGATGTACAGCCGGCCCGCCGCATCAAAGGTCAGATTCCAGATATAGTGCGACTTGGCATCGGACTTATCTGTGCTGGCGCCATCGTCCGTCTTCGCGGCTGTTCCGTCCAGTGTCGCCGCGTCGAACACCACCGTCGCCTTCTGCTCATCGACCTTCGTTGTTGCGGTGGCGTCCAGCTTGTAAACCTTGCCGCTCGGCACCGTTGCCGCATAGAGCGCGCCATCCGGACCGATCTCCAGTGCCTGGATGCTCAGGTCCTTGCTCTCGAATAACGTGAAGGGCCTTTTTCCGTCATTTTCCACGCGCAGCACGGTGGCCGGCGAACCCGTCCCCAGGTAGACTGCGCCGTTCTTGCTCGCGGCCACCGACCACACAAACGTCGAAGGTGTGGTCAGCCATTCCTTCAGCGCAGATCCTTCGCGCAGAGTCCCGTCGCTGCCGATCGCCACACCCTGCGGCGTGCCCTTTTCAAACTCCTCGAATCGCGATTGGGTCCACAGATGGGTGCCCTGGGCCAAAGCTGCAGGAGCCGTCAAACCCACTAGAAGAAAGCCGATAATCGAAAGGGAAGGAAGACGAAGGGACACACGCATGGCTGCCGTTGAGTCTACTAGACTTCGCAGCAGCGGTGTTCGTGAGCAGGCATCGGTCGATGATCCGGAGAAATCAGGCGCCGCCGCGAAACTGAATGATCCGGCGCCGGTCACGCTTGCTCGGCCTTCGTGCGGGAATCGGCGCGAATTGCTGCATCGCCTTGCGCTCTTCCGCCACGCGTAGCCGCGCTTCCTTGCTTGCCTCTGTCTCGCGGTAGAGAGTCTGTGCCACCGCTGCGGGGCCGCGCATCTCGCTCAGTTGCAGAACCTCGATCTCGAACTCGCCGCCCTCGTTCTTCACCTGAAGCATGTCGCCCACGCGCACCTCGCGCGCCGGCTTTGCCTCCACGCCCTTCGTGCGGATGCGGCCTAGATCGCACGCTTTCGACGCCAGCGCACGCGTCTTGAAGAAGCGCGCCGCCCACAGCCACTTATCCATGCGAACGGAGGTCATGACCAATTGTCGTATCGGAGTGGAGTTTCAGCGAAGGTAAATTCAGGAGGCCGTGTCAGGATTCAGGCTCAACCTTCCACACGTAGAGGTATTCGGCGTCGCTGGAAGTGGCGACTTCCAATTCTCTCTCGCGTGTCGCGCGGTTGAGCGCGGAACGGATATTTTCCTTCGTGTCCGGCAATGCGGAGAGCGGGATTTTCAACGCTGTGCCCGCGGCCAACTGATCGATGTCGCTCAATAGTTGCGTGACAATCCGCTTGTGCTTTCCGTCCCGGCCTTTCGGGACATCGACCTGAAGAACGGATTCAAACTTCATGGGCGCCGGTTTCGGTTCTGTGTTGGCTGACATGTGTTCCGCCTCGCTGGATCAGGAACTCGTGCGCTAAACGTATCCTTAAATTGACGTAATACTATCCCTCAATTGAGAGCATACTACGGCCTTCAGAGTTGGCAAGCCCCTGAAGGTGATCTCCTGAATTGCTATGGAAGAAGTCACACCCCCCAGTTTTTCTCTATAAGTATCAGGTTTAAAAGACTTATCGCGCAGCGCAAAGAGTTCACCCGTATCGCAAATACCCAGCTAGGTTGATTGACAGAGATCCAGTCGCGGCGGCCGGCCAGTTTGCTTTTCCGTCCGGGCGGCGCAAGGCCTCGTTGAGTTCAGGCTTGGGAGATGCCTGGGCCAGCTGAGGTTCAACCGAACCGAGAGACGGGAATGACAGAACTCTGCTTCCAGAAGAGGGATTCGAATCCGCCCACCTGTGGCGTGCACAACGTTACGCTCGTCCGGAGCCTGGTTCCGATTGACCCAAACGCGCCCGGAATTGGACAAATCAACTGCTATAGATGCCCCGTTAGCCGAGCCGTGGTTCGAGAGGCGAAGTGATTCTATGCGTAAAACTCAGCCTGACCCACTCCCCAATTCCGACAAGAGTCGATCGACGAGTTTCCCAACCGTGTCGATAAAGGAAGTACCGGCCGCTGAATCGTCTGCCAATCCAAGCGCGTATCGCCCCATGGTTATGGTGGTGGACGATGAGAGCCGCATCGCCGACACTCTCGCCGCAATCCTCTCGCGCAGCGGGTATGCCGCCGTTACCGCCTACGATGGCGACAGTGCTCTTGAAACCGCGCTGTTGATGCCTCCAGAAATGCTCATCACCGACGTTGTTTTGCCTGGAATGAGCGGCATCGACCTGGCCATCGCGATCCAGCGAATCTTTCCCGATTGCCGAATCATTCTGTTCTCGGGGCATGCTTCAACCACCGACCTGATTGCGGCAGCCAATCGCAATGGACAACACTTCACGCTGCTCAACAAGCCCGTTCATCCCGCGGATTTGCTCTCGCGCATCGCCGACAGCCTCCCACACCGCAAGCCACAACCTGCCGCAACTGTTTCGACCCAGGGCTCGCGATAACCATTCGGCGCAAGTCGCGGAAATCGCTCTTGTTGATTGGGGGCGGCCCGCGTCCGCCTCATCGGCGGCCTCGATCGGCTCAGCGCTCAGTTTGCCAGCACGGCCCGGTAGCGCACCTTGTTCTTCTTCACCTTTGCGATTGCCTCATTGGCTTCTGCCATTGCGAAGCGTTCCGTCTTCGCCAGCACCTCGTGCCGTGCCGCAACGTCCAGCATCTCGCGCAGCCTGGCCGGACTTCCGGTGGGATTGCCTGTGATCGTCCGCATCCCCGCGACCAAAGGAAACGCCGGCACCGCAATCGGCGATGGCGGTATGCCCAGCAGGCACAAAACCCCGGTCGGCCGCAGCGCCTGAAGATATGTATTCCATTCCTCATTCGCGTTCACTGTGCTCAGGATCAGGTCCATTGTTCCAGCCACATCGCGCATCCCCTTCGTCTCGCGTGAATTCACGAAGTGATTTGCGCCCAGTTCCCGCGCTTCTGTTTCTTTCGCGGGCGACGTCGAAAATGCAGTCACCTCCGCGCCGAACACGCGCGCGAATTGAATCGCCATGTGACCCAACCCGCCAATCCCGATCACGCCCACCCGCGACGATGGATTCACGCCGTGTGTACGCAGCGGGCTATAGACCGTGATCCCGCCGCATAACAGAGGCGCGGCCTGCTCGCTTGGCAGCGCATCGGGAATCGGCAGCACAAACCGTGCATTGGCTCGCACGTGGCTTGCATAGCCGCCGTTGCGATGCACGCACGTGGCTTCCGCCGTCGGGCAAAGATTCTCCATTCCGCGGACACACCACTCGCAGTTTCCGCACGAGTTTGACTGCCATCCCAGGCCAACGCGCTGTCCCACCACCAGCGAGCGCACCTCGGCGCCAACGGCGGTCACCGCCCCGATCGCTTCATGGCCGGGAATAAAAGGGTATTGACTGATTCCCCAGTCGTTGCAGATCAGATGAACGTCGCTATGGCAGATGCCGCAGTGCGAGATCCCGATTTCAACTTCATTGAGGCCCAGTTCGCCTGGGTCATAACGATAAGGCAACAGTTGGGCGCCAGCTGCGTGCGCTGCTAGTCCTTGAATGAGACCCATGATCGTTCGCAGTCCTCGCTCGGGCTAGTGGTGAATCTCAAACCCCAGACCCACCGAATCAATGAATGAATTGCCGTGAGCAGACCCTAGTCTAAACCGCCGCCGCCCTCGATGTGCAGGTTCAGGATCTGAAAGCCCGTGAGCACGCCGCCGGCTGGTGCATGTCCCGCCACGATCGCCGACTCGCCGTTCATGCTCACATCCTGCACCGCATGGAGCGGCTCCAGTGCGTTGGCCATCGAGAGTGGCAACCCGCTCAGGGTCTGGCCCTCCATGTTGGCTTGCGTCTCCGGCGTCAGCAGGCTCACATACACCTGATCGGCTGGATGCAGCCGTCGCGCCTGCGCCAGCGCAGTCTCCAAATCCGTCGGTCGCGGCGCGAGCCGCGGCTGATCCATCGTTCGATCCACCGTGCCTCCATCCGAAACCAGCACCCGCAGATTCCCCGACTCAAGCCGGTCCGGAACCCGGATTGGAATGCGGACGTTTCTCGCTGGCTGCTGCCATGGCCGGAGCGTGGCTTCCACCACGATCGAGTCGCCCGCATGAACAATGTCGCCCGAAACCACGCGCGCCGATTCCAGCTCCACTTGCAGATTCCGCGGAATCTCCTCGACCTTCAAATCGATCGAGTGCACCGTTCCTTGCCGTGTCCCATTCGAATAGAGTTTCGCGAAGCTCTCTCCGGTCAGTAGCGCGGCTGCAAGAGGCGCCGGAACGCCATCCCCGCTCGGTGCCCACAGGTCCAGCGGCGAAGGCGGATAGCCCTCCAGCGCAATGCTGCCCGTCACGTGGTAGCTGGTGTCCGAAGTGCTCGCGTTCGTCTGCAGCAGAGCGTTGTAGATCGAGACCATCAAGGCTTGCGGCGTGAGCGCCGGCAAATCGAGCACCTCAAAGTTCAGCTTCCGCGCACTCTCCGGTCCGTGCACCGTCACGTGCACCGGGATCATCTGCGCTTTCTCTCCCAGCACGCCGCGAATCGCGGCATCGCGATCCTGCGTAAACGTCCCTACCGTCTCGCCTGTGTTCACAATTTTGAAGGCGTTCAACGGCGATGCCAGCGTGGCGACCACTTCCGTCGTCGTCATTGGCATCGAGACCGGCCCTGCCTGCAAAATCGGATGCCCGCATGCCAGCAGTTGCTTGGGATCGACATACGTCACTGTGCACGTCGCCGCAATCTCCAGATCTCCGCGAATCAGCTGCGCGCTGATTGCCGACCCGGGCACAATGCTCTTCACTGCGGCTTCCGAGATATGACCGTCGACTCCATCCGCGCCGGAAAGGGAACTGCCGCTTCCCCCGGCTGCCACCATCTCCAGGCCCGTTCCGGCCATCTTGTCTTGCCACAGCTTGATCGCTTCCGGTCGGAAGCCGCTCATGACCAGCGGTGTCTCCATGGCCTGAAACGTCATCCCGTCGCTGTTGACTGACGCTTTCGTATCCTGCGCCGTCTCGAGCGTGCGCGCCGCATCCAGCGGCAGATCGCGCACCTCCAACATCTGTTCAATTGGCGTAATCCCGGCGATCGGGTCCTTGCTGAACTGACCAATGCGGTACGACAACGATCCAAGCAGCTTGTTGCCGATATACACCGGGCTCCCGCTCATCCCCGCCACAACGCCTGTGTACTCGGCCTTCGCGCCGTGCAGTTGCGCCAGGATCATATCGTGCCCCGGCCCGCGCGCTCCACGCAGCACGCCCAGAATCTCCACTTGTATGGGCTCGGGCTTGTCCCCGGTAAAGACAGTCCACGCCGTCCCCATCAGTCCGCGATGCACCTCGCCGAGTGGGAAGAACCCTTCATTGGCGGTCGGTGGTCCGGAAGGCGCAGAACCACTCTCAGCGCCTGATGCTCGCGCCGCGAGTGACACTCCCAGTACCGCCCCCAGCGTTGCCAGGGACAGCAGGGTTTCCTTCAGGCGTCGTCTCACGTCTATTAGAGTACAGCCGGTGGCGTTGGTTTTCGACATCACGAACGGCCAGTTGCTGCGACGGAATCCGATCAGTTGGACGAAACACTGGGCCGCCCGTCTCATTCTTCAGCGATGTGTCCGTCGCCGATTTCCCGTATGCTGTTTTGAGCATAGAGGTTGTCATGTTCCCATCCCGTGTTTCCGTCTCTCACGCCGTGCGATCCTGCTCTCCGCTGTTGGCATTGTTGGTCACCACGGCACTGAGCTCGACTTTCGTTCGAGCTCAATCGCAGCCCCAGCAACCCTCCCAGCAGCCTGCGAACCCCCCATCGGATGCCTCGCCGGAGGCTGGAGGTCCCGGAGGCGACAACGGCGTCATCGCCTTGCCCAAAAAGAAGGACAACCCCGACAGCGCGCCGCTGCCTCCCGCTCCGGCCCAGCCCAAGGTCAAGAATCCCGAAGGACTGACCAACTTCTCCATCCGCGTCGACGTCCCCGAAGTCAGCGTCGACGTAGGCGTTCTGCTCGAGAAGACTGGCCAGTTCGTGCCCAATCTCAAGCCCACGAATTTTAAGGTCTACGAGAACGGCGTGGAGCAGAAGGTCGTCGGCTTCAAGCGCGTCGAAGCTCCGATCACCGCGCTCCTGCTGTGCGAATTCGCTTCAACGAATTACAACTTCGTCTACGACATGCGCAATGCCGCCTGGTCCTTCGCCCAGCAGCTTCGTCCCCAGGACTATGTCGCCATGATGACCTTCGATATGCGCACTCAGATCGTCACCGACTTCACCCAGGACAAGCGCCAGCTCTATAACGCCATCAACTCGATGATGATGCCGGGTTTCTCTGAGCGCAATCTCTTCGACGCGCTCTACGAAGCAGAAGACCGGCTCAGCCGGATCGAAGGCCGCAAATACATCGTCCTCATCGCCTCAGGCCGCGACACCTTCTCCAAAATCACCCTCGATAAGATCCTGCAGAAGGTCAAGAACACGCCGGACGTTACGATCTTTGCCGTTTCGACCGGCGGCGCCCTGCGCGCCATGACCGAGGGTGGCCCCGGTATGCGTCAGGAGATGCGCGACCTCGACTATCTCCAGGCCGACAACCAGATGAAGACCTTTGCCAAAATGACCGGCGGCATGTGGTTCGAGCCGCGCTTTGTCGCGGAGATGCCCGAGATTTTTGGCGACATCAATTCCGCCATCCGCTCCAAGTACGAGCTGATCTATCATCCCTCCGATGCGAAGCAGGACGGCAGCTATCGCAAGCTGCGCGTCGAGCTCGTCGACGACGAAGGCCAGCCGCTGCGCATGCAGGACGAAAAACACAAGCCGCTGAAGTACGACATTATTGCGCGCGACGGATACCGCGCCCACCAGGAAGTCGAGTAGCGGACGGATCGAGAGGAGGGGATGGTGCGGCAAACGCCTGGCGGCAGTTCTTCATCTGCCGCCAAGGCGCGCCGGCAACCGAGGGAGACGGCAGCCTATTTGAACTGGTTAAAGATGTCGACGATGTAGTAGCCAACCACCATCAACGTCGCCGCACCCACCAGCCAAAGCGCAACCCTCAACAACGGCTGCACCTTGTTCACCTTGGCAATAATGGCTGCCTGGGCGTTCTTTTCATGCTCGAAGGAATCATCCAGAAAAATCTGATCTTCCTCGTCTTTGGTCAGATTCGAGCGGTAAATGTACAGTGCAGCCGTGAACAGCACCATCACACTCCATACCACCCACAGGACGGGAGCGAGAGTCATACAACACCTCCAAAGAACTTTGAGGTCCCAGATACCGGCGGGCCGTGCGAACTGCATACCGCGGTCTCGTGAGTAGAGGGGCCGTACTGGCACAGATCATAGACCCGTTTCGATGCACCGTTCGTGATAAAAATCACATCGATTTCGGGGCATAAACCTCGCTCTCGAATCCACCAAATCGGCCCAGGCAACCCGTGCAATCGCCTTGCCATCAACAACCACCCGAATGGCGAATCCGTTGCAACGTATCGGCGGCGTACACATCAAACTAAAGAATGGCTCGGTCAGAGGCCTTGAATCCCCTCGCGTCGGCAAGTAAAGTTAAGATACGATTCGAGTAGGAATCACGAAACTGGAGAGATTATGTCCACAGCGACCGTCACACCCCAGGAAACAGAAAAGAAAGTTCCCCTAATCCTCACGCCACAGGCCGTTGCCAAGGTGCGCGAGATCATGGCCACCCAGGATCCGCTGCCGGCTGGACTGCGCATTGGCGTCGTTGGCGGCGGCTGCTCCGGATTCCAGTACTCCATGGCCTTCGAAAACCAGAGCGGCATGATGGACAAGGTCTTCAGCTTCGACGACCTGAAGGTCTTCGTCGACGCCACTTCACTGATGTATCTGAATGGCTGCACCGTTGATTACGTCGAGACCCTTGAGGCTGCAGGTTTCAAGTTTGAGAACCCCCAGGTCAAGTCGACCTGCGGTTGTGGTTCTTCCTTCAGCGTTTAGCTCCATCCCCAGCGCTCCACGGGCCCATCCCCACAGGGGATGGGTTTTTTCGTGCCTAGACGCCCCCCAGACTCCTTCCCTTGCATTCTCCTAGTTCTCCAAAACCTGTCACAGACGACGGTTTTGTTGCATTTTCTTCCTCTTCTTGCTACGATCCATCAAAACCTGTCAATAACCGACGGTTTTAGCAAAAGAGGCGATAAGCGTGATCAAGGAAGAGGCCGAGGAAGGCGGTCTGTCGATGAGTGAATCAGGTGGAGTCCTATTGGAGCATTCTGCAGGTCATCTCAATGTGCAGGCCGTGCTGGCCCACGCCCAAACGCACCTGCAGGCCTCAGCGCACCAAGCAAGGGCGGCCGCTCATCGAACGGCGTCCACCCTCTTCTCCCAGCAGCACGGCGATGGCTATTGGGTAGGCAACCTTACTGCCGACTCCACTTTGCAGTCCGACTACATCCTCCTCCAGATGTGGCTTTATCCGGCCGCCGCCGATGGAAACTGGAATCCCCCCACCATGCCGCGTATCCGCAAGGCCGTTCGCGCGATTCTCGATGCCCAGGGTCCCGATGGTGGATGGAACATCTATGAGCCTGGTCCATCGGAGATCAACGCAACCGTCCGTGCCTACGCCATGCTCAAGATGACCGGCATGAGCCCCGACGATCCGCGCATGGCAAAAGCGCGCGCCCTCATCCTCAAGCTCGGCGGTATCCAGGAATGTAATAGTTATACCCGCATTAACCTGGGCTTCTTCGATCTCTTCCCGCGCAAATACTGCCCCACCATCCCCCCCGAGATCATGATCGTTCCGGGCAACGTGCTCTACGAAATGTCGTCGTGGACCCGAACAATCATCGTGCCCCTTTCAATCGTGCAGGCGCTCGCTGCCCCCAAGCCCACGCCCGGCGGTCTTCGCATCGACGAGCTGTTTCATCCCAGCCGTCGCCTTGCCTTGCATCGCCGCGATCGTATCGCCAACGTATTTGTCCATGCCGACAAGCTCTTCAAGCGCTGGGAACGCCAGAACGTGAAGAAGATTCGCGGCCACGCGATTCGCGAAGCGGAGCAGTGGATGATGAGCCGCATGCACCACAGCGAAGGCCTCGGTGCCATCTATCCGTCGATCATGTACTCGATTATGGCGATGGAAGTCCTCGGCTATGAGCGCGATCATCCGGATTTCGAGCAAGCCATCCATGACTTCCACAACCTGATGCTCGAAGGTGAAGAGAGCCTCATCTTCCAGCCGTCGAAATCTCCCGTGTGGGACACTGCGATCGCTGCCTTCGCTCTCGGCGAACTCGGCGAATCGAGCAGGGAAGAGATGACAGCAGCCGCCGATTGGCTGCTGAGCAAGGAGATTCGCCGCAAAGGTGACTGGTCGGCAAAACGACCCGATCTCACCCCCTCGGGATGGGTCTTTGAATTCGCCAACGAGTTTTATCCCGACATCGACGACACGGCCATGGTCCTTCTCACGCTCCTTCACGCGAAGGCCACCGACCCTGACAAGCAAATGCGCGCGGAACGCCGGGCAATCGATTGGCTTCTCGGCATGCAGAGCTCCGACGGCGGTTGGGCTGCCTTCGACGTCGACAACAACTGGCGGCTCTTGAACCAGGTTCCCTTCGCCGACCACAACGCGATGCTCGATCCCACCTGCCCCGACATTACCGGGCGCGTCCTCGAATCGCTCTGCCGGCGCGGCTTCGATTCCTCGCATCCGGCCATCGAGCGCGGTGTGCACTATCTACTCGCGGAGCAGGAAGAGAACGGAAGCTGGTACGGCCGCTGGGGCGTCAACTATATCTATGGGACTTTCCTCGCCCTGCGTGGCCTCACCGCATCCGGTTTTTCGCAGGCTGTCGATGCCATCGCACGGGGAGCAAGTTGGCTGCGCGAAGTGCAGAATCCCGACGGCGGTTGGGGCGAGAGTTGCCTTGGCTACAGCACGGAACGCTATGAGCGCGCCGTCAGCACTCCATCCCAAACCGCATGGGCGGTTCTTGGCCTCATCGCTGCCGGAGCGATTCGAAGCAACGCCGTGGCCGACGGCGTCCGATGGCTCTGCCAGAATCAGCGATCGGACGGCACATGGGACGAATCCATCACCACGGGCACAGGCTTTCCCCAGGTCTTCTACATCCGCTACGACATGTACCGGAACTATTTCCCGCTACTGGCGCTGGCCACCTATGCGCGGCGTCTCGCAGAAGCATCCAATCTTTTTGTCAGTTGGTAACTCCCACTTCGGCCTTGCGGCAGTGTTGATCAACGGCGGGCGTGCCGCCTGTCTCGCTCAGCGTACCTGCACTTCGATCGGTTCGGAAAGATCGATCTTGGTTGTATCTTCTCGAATGTCGAGTTGCATTCCTTGTGCAAGATATTTCTGCAAGACCACTTCACGCACCCACTCGAGCTCCCAACCGTCCTCGATCGCGATCAGGGTGTAGCGTCCGGGCACAATGCGGTAGAGGCTGAAGCTGCCATCCGAATCGCTCTGATCGCGGCGAAAGAGATACCGGTTAGCTCCAGGATGGCGTGGCACGAGCGCAACCATCGCCCCGCCCTTCCCTTGTCCATTTCGTTTCGCGAATCCATTCACCGTCGCCGAGCCTTCCGCGGCTGTCGCGGCAAGCGTGATCGGGTCGCTGCCGATCTGGATACGGCCTCCTTCAATCTCTCTTCCTGCGGTTCTGATCTGCAGAACGGGAAGTTGCCGGCCACCCCCAACGACGATCAGCTCGTAGAAACCCGGTTCGACATCCTTAAAAGTGAACGTCCCGTTTTCCGCTATTTTCTGTCCGTTCCCGCGCCGCTGCCCATTCACCGGAGCCAGCGTCACGTTCAGATCGTCCGGAGCTCTCGCCCCGAAAGCCATGGCGAGCGTA
>CAZPEZ010000060.1:0-11378 GCA_964585715.1 uncultured Occallatibacter sp. | reverse complement strand
AGATTCGGTCCCGTCACGATTCCGGTGAAGAACCCACCCTCGTGCATTTGATACGCAGCCGTCCCGAAGCCGCGGCGCGATGCCACCACGCTATATTTGCCCTGCTTCAGCCCGTCGAAGACGAAACTGCCATCCTCCCCCGTCGTGGTCGCCGCGTCCTCTCGGTCCGAGCCGGCGACACCAAGCGTCACATCGACTCGATCGAGTGGCGCGCCAGTATTGGCGTTCACCACGATTCCAGCAACCCGAAAGTCGGCATCCGCGGATGGTGCCCGCCCCTCACTTGCCTCGGCCCGAGTCTGTCCCCGCGATGCACCGCACATCGCCAGCGCACAAACGCCGAAACTCACGGCAGTTCTTAAGGTGGGCGTCATGGCTGTGGCTCCATGTGCAGAACATCGACCTGAACAGATGCCGTGCCACCGGGTTCGACCGTGACAACCTGCCCCTTGCCCGCCCATGCGGCCAATCCCTCGGCCGTGTGAAACTCGAGCTCTTGGTCAGAGTCGCACGCAACCACTCGATAGGATCCGGGGGGCAGATTCGGGATTTGGAATTGGCCGTTGGCTCCCAGGTTCGGCTGAATATTCGAAGACGCCGTTGCGTAGAGCGGGATCGCATAGATGTAGATGTGTGGGACTTCCCCGACGGACGATCCGGCATCTGCGCCAGACTCGCCGCTCGCTTGGCCGTTAATCTGGACGTTGATCGTCCCAACGTCGTTCCGAAGTACAACTTCGATCGGTGCATTGCTGCTATCCGGTGAAATCGTCAACGGATTGGTAGCCAGGTCGACACCGCCACTGGAGACGGAGCTGACATAGGTCTCATTCCAGCTGTTGGCCTCGACCCAATAGCGGCCCGGCATCGCATCGACCGTCCCAGTTGTTGTCTCTGCCGAAGGGTCGGCATTTGGGTCGAACTGGGGGGCGCTGATCATCCCTCCCTGAGCGAACGGCTCTGCATTGTCCAGCTGAAAATTGACCTGCGGGCCGCCAACGCCGCGGATTCCCATGATCGCCGGTTGAGATTGGGCCTCTGCTTTCGCTGTGAACTCACGCCGAATCGTCATCTGGAGCAGCGGGATCGGCACAACCGCGATCGCGATGTGGACCGGTCCGTTTGCGACCTGAAAAGCAGTGCGGCCAACCGCATGTTCTTGCCGAGAGGGCCCTGGCCCGAACCGCTGCCCTTGCAGGATCCATGAGCCGTTCGGCACACTGGCGCGCACTACTTCCTCCCGCGGATCGTAACCTGCAGGCATGTTGGTGAAACGCCCACCGGCGTCTAGAATCTGAAACCCCGCTCGGATTCCCGAATCGCCGCCGCGTACCTGCGCGATGAGGGTGTAGAAGGCCTGACGGGTTAGCGTGAAGTCGGCTTCCGCGGTCTGCCCTGCGCCCAACGTCAAAACTCCGGCGGAGGCTGCATCTGTGACTCCGGGATAGTACACCGGAGGGTAGCCCCATGTGGCCGCATCGCGCCCCGCCGCGAGTCCCGGCCTGTCGAGCGATCCTTCCGTGAAGAGCATGTAACGCCCCGGCGCAAGGTCTCCAACATGAAAGATCCCGTCGCTATCCGTAGCGGCGAAACCGGCCGGCTCCCAACGCGGCCTTCCGTTCCAGACCTGCCTTTGAAGTACGGTGATTCGTATCCCATCCGCCGAGTCCGAACTCGACAGACTCAGTTGTCCTCGAATCGAAGCGCTTGGAGCCAACCGAAAAGTGAGCTCCGGCATGTTCGGGCCAACGCGAATCTGCTGCGGCTGCAAAGGGTGGCGAATGCCCCTCCCGAAGTTTCCACCCATAAAATTCCCGATGCTGATGTAGCCGGGCCTTCCGACCGATACTTGATACTCGCCTGCAGGGATCTGATCGAATGCGAAGCGCCCCTCGCTCCCGGTCAGAACTGCGTAATCCTGGTTGAGAATCACTTCCGCCCGTGCGGTCGGTTGATTCGTCTGCGCATTGACAACGGTTCCGTGCACCGAATAGGTCGGCGTGGCGCCGTCCTGCGCGGCGCAAACGAGTCTGCTCAGAAGAAGGATCGAAAAGAGCCCAGTCCGAATCATCCTGATCAACCAGCCGGGGTCTGCTCACACTACCCCAGAAGAATGCGCGAAAAACTATGCAGCTTAGACGAATCAGGGAGGGCAACAGCTTATCAGTTCCGGCGGAATGCGCACTGTGCGCCTCTGAGGCTCTGTGCTGAAACACACTCTTACAGAAGATATGTGCGCCTGCGGCAGGCGTCTTCGCTCACTGCTGCGGTGAGGTGGGTGTCGTCGGTGTCGTTGGCGTTCCGCCCGGATTATTGAAGAATCCGCCAGTTCCCGGCTGCGTCCCGGTTCCGTTTCCGCCGACCGGCGTCCCAATCGTTCCCAGATTCCCACCCTGCATCAACGTCTGATCCTGCTGCGGGCTGTAGAGGAACTCCCATTCATTGAAGTGGTCCTTCTTTTTGTAAATCAGAATCGACTGCCGCTCGCTTGCCGGCGAAAACCCGATGATCCCTCCGCCGCCAAAGGTCTGCGTTGAACTGATCAAGCCCCCGCTGCTCGAATCCGTGCCGCCCGATCCCAGGGTTCCATTGGCAACCGTTCCGGTCGTCGATCCCGTCGGTGCGCCCGTCGCACTCGACCCAAGAAGAGAGCTTGCACCCGTAGCCGAGCCATTGCCCAATGAAGAACTCCCGCTCGAAAAAGAGTCTCCACTCGAAAAGCCGTTCCCTGTCGTGCTCGATCCAATTGGCGATGCACCCGGAATCCCACCCGGTCCCGTGCCTGCTAGGGCCGACCCGGCCAGCGGTTGCCCAAAGAACCCCATCGCGACCGGCGTCTTTTGCTGGCCAAACATGATCGGCTTCCAGTCGTCTTTGCCAGTTATCGGATCGATGTACCTCTTGCGCAGAAAGCGAATCTCGTTCGTCTTCACCAGCGCATCCACGTTCGGCGGATAAGCGTGAAACTTCTTGTAGTAGAGCTTGATCGCCCGCGCATACTGCAGGCCACGATGCTTCGTCTCCACCTCGCGGTCCCGCTGAATGTCCTCGCGGACGCGCGGCACGGCCACTGCCATCGAGATAACCAGCACCGCGAGGAGAAACATCACCATCACCAGGATGTATCCTTCTTCTCCGGCTCGCGGCACGCGTCGAGTTGTCGCAACCCTGCTCAAAATATTGGACGCTTCCCTGGTCCCTGGTCCCTGTCTCAATCAATTCGTCAGCGGCACCGTCTGCGTATTGTTGTACGCCAGATCGGTGATCTGCACATTCCCGCGCAGGATCGAGAGCACTTTGTACCGGTGATCCACGATGTCTCCCGGCCTGGCCATGAACACATCGTCGCCATGGGAGAGAAATGCCTCCATCGACTTGTCCTTCGTCTCGGTGTAGCCGAAGTACTTCAACTCAATTGGTGGCGGTTGCGGCGGCCCTGCCGGCGCGGGTGTCACCACCGGGGCGTCGATCCGCGCGCTCTTCACCGGCACAGGAATCGCTACCGGCGCTGATTCGGCCGAGAAGATGTTCCTCCCCGTCCCTGCATAGACGACGTCCTCGCTCATCGCCAGCTTGTCCAGATGCAGCGTGGGGTCGATGCCCGCATTACTCAACTTCGTCGCCGCAGGCCCAGCCGCTGCCCCATTGGTCGCCGTTGGCGTTCGCACCACCGGTGCAGGCTGCACCGCCACCGTACGCGCAGGCGGCCCCGAAAACGAATCCATCAGCTCGTAGGCTCCAATCCCGGCGATCACGACGACCAGGCCGATCAGCACATAGACCTGCCGCTTGTTTTCGGCGCCAAGAGCGAGTGCCATCTCTATTCGCCCTCCCGGTCATGAGTCGGAGCAGTCGTCTCACTGCCTGCTTGCGGCAATCCGCTCGTCGCCGCATCCGCCGCACGCAGCCACGTTGAAACTCGCAGCCGCAGATTCACCTGTCCGCCTTGCTGTCCTGTCAGCGCCATCGCGCGAATCACAAAGAAGGTCTGATCGCGCTCGAGCCCATTCACAAATTTCATAATTTGCGGATATTCGCCGCTGATTCCCGCATCCATCGAGATTTCGGTCAGGTCGCCTGTTGCCGCTCCTTGCGCATACAGCACACGCGACAAGCGCACGCCGGAGCTTACCTGCAGATCCCCGATCCGGCTCGCGATCAGCGAATAGTTCGCCGGAATCCGCTTCGCATAGAACTTCTGCATCTGCTCCCGCGACTCCGCGACGCGCTTGTCCAGCCCCCGCAACGGTGCCGTCTGCAGTTCCAGCGCTTTCAGCCGCACCTGGTCCGATGCCAGCGTGTCCGTAGCGCTTCCGTGCGTGGCCGACCAGTCCATCGCAAAACGCACCGCCAGTCCGCCCAAAACCACCGCCAGCACCACCAAGCCCACCCAGTGCCAAGTCAGTGGAGAACGCAACCGTTCGCGCAGAGGAGTATCGCTCATGGCTGGCCTCCCACATGTTGTTGCAGGGGAGGATGCGCCTGCGCCGGCGCATGAGGCCGTGCGCTCCCCAGATACGACGGCCGATGCGCTCCCGGCGGCACAGGCCCCAGCGTGCTTGTCGCCTCATCCGTGCCATGGTCTGTCGGCTTGGTCGCCTTCCGTTCACCGGGTTTGGGAGGCATGTAGTCTGCCAGCACTTCAAACGTCACCCGGCTCGACGCGCTCACCGGTTCCACACGCTGATTCGGCCCTGCCGTCGATTCCGAGCTCTCGCCCGCAATCCTCGGGCTGAGGAATCGCCGCG
The DNA here is from genome assembly GCA_964585715.1 of uncultured Occallatibacter sp. GTDB lineage: Bacteria > Acidobacteriota > Terriglobia > Terriglobales > Acidobacteriaceae > Telmatobacter. The sequence goes on along the minus strand of CAZPEZ010000060.1, from coordinate 6,630 downwards.
AATGCTCCAGGTTCTCCACCATCTGAATCGCGCGGTCGCGCGGCCCCACCACGCGCAGGTGAAGCGTGATGTGCCCATCCTTATCCCGCGTCGGCTCCAGCGTGGTCACCTGTACGCCCCCCGGCAAAACCGTCTCCAGATCCTCCATCGCCAGCGTCCAGCTGAACGCTTTCTCATCGAACAGCTGATTCAGATTCTCCGCCTGCGCCAACACTGCCGCATTCTCTGGCCTGCGCATCAACGCCTGGTAGCCCTGCCGCTCCTGGTTCACCCGCGCAATCTGTGCCTCCACCGCGCGCTCGCGGGCCCGCGCGGTCGCAGCCGTTTCGTCCAGTGCATGGACACCGAAACCGAGCGCAATCGCCACTACGCCGATCGCGGCCATCGCGATACGCAGCTTCTTCAGCAGCGGCGCAAGATCCGCGTAGGGCTTGGTTGCAAGATTGAGTGATATGCGCATCGAATTAGGCGGTTCCCGCCAGCGCTCCAAGAACTCCCGCAAAGTTCATCTTCCCCAGCGGCGTCGCAGCTCCCGTCGTCGGCCGCGGAGCCAGTTCCACCACCTTCATCTGCGGCTCACTCAATTGAATCCAGCGCGCAAACTCGTCCGCCCCTCCCACGCCGCCATAGTAAAGTTGCCTGGCGGGTGCGGCCAGCTTGTCTTCAAAATAGGCCGCGGCGACTGCAATATCGCGCTGCACTTCGGAAAGTCTCTGCGCCGGCTCAATGGGTAGTTCCAGCGTGCGATAGAGCAACAGATCGTCACCGCTAGTGATCGTCGTTGTCAGCGACGCACCGCTGAAGCACGCCGTCAGTGCCGGCCCCGTTGTCTCCAGTGCCGCCAGCGCCGCCAGACTCGACGGCATAACCGCGCCCGGCTCGAATCCTGCGGCTCGCACAGCGCTCTCGTACTCTTCGAGAATCGGCCCCGGCAGCACCGCGATCAACACCCGGCACTCCATTTTGTCCTGCGAAAGCACTTGATAGCTCACGCCCGCCTTTTCCGCATCGAAGGGCACCATCTTCCGCAGCCGGAATCGCAGCACCGCAAGTACCTCGGCAGGCTTCTGGGGCAGCGAATCGAAGTCCAGCACAAACACCCGCACCGCCGTGTCCGGCAGCACCAGCGTGACCCAACGGCTGCGCGGCGAAACATCGTTCAGCGCCGACTTGATCGCGGCCGCGACAGCTTCGGGCGTCTTCACGTTCGCCTCTTCAATGCCGGGAATCAGCGCGCCTGCCGCCAGCGGCGCAAACGCGTACACCGCCGATGCATCCTTGCCCGGCAACGCCGCCGCCAGCACACCCTCGGGCATCAGCTCCACCGCACTCGGAGGCCGGCCTGCCGCCTGCGTTCTCGCCTTGCTCGTAATCAAATCCGAACTCCCAATCGCTAAATCCCTAGTCCCCAAGTCCCTGCATTTATCTCGATGCCTCGATGAACGTCACCTTGTTAATCTCTTTCAGGGTGGTCACGCCGCGCCGCACCCGGTCCAGCGCCGACTCGCGTAGAAACGACATGCCTTCCTTCTGCGCTAGTTTGCGTACTTCCGATGTCGGCTTCTTCTCCAGAATCAACTCGCGAATCGGATCGGTCAAATCAAGCAGCTCATGGATCGCGGTACGCCCTCGATAACCTGTGCCGCCGCATTCCATGCATCCCGTTCCCTCGCGGAACTCGAATCCCCGCCACTGCGCCAGATCCAGTCCCGCATCCAGTAGTTCCTGGTCTGCATAGGTCACCGTGCGCCCACAATGCTCGCAAATCGTTCGCACGAGCCGTTGCGCCAGGATGCAGTTCAGCGCCGAAACAAAGTTGTACGCTTCCACGCCCATGTTCAAAAAGCGTCCCAGCACGTCGACCACATTATTCGCGTGGACCGTTGTAAACACCAGGTGTCCCGTCAGCGCGGAGTTGATCGCAATCTGCGCCGTCTCCTGGTCGCGAATCTCGCCGACCAGAATTTTGTCCGGATCGTGCCGCAGAATCGACCGCAGTCCGCGCGCAAAGGTCAGTCCCTTCTTCTCGTTCACTGGAATCTGCGTAATCCCGCGAATCTGATACTCGACTGGATCTTCAATCGTGATGATCTTGTCTTCTTCGCTCTTGATCTCGTTCAGCGCCGCGTAGAGGGTCGTCGTCTTGCCCGATCCCGTCGGCCCCGTCACCAGCACCATGCCGTAGGGCTCGCGAATATACCGCCGGAACCGCCGCAGATCCTCGTCCGCAAATCCCACCACATCGAGCGTGAGCTTCTTGAACTTCTCGCTCATCGACTCCTTGTCGAGTACGCGCAGTACGGCATTTTCGCCATGCACGGTCGGCATAATCGACACGCGGAAATCGATTAGCCTTCCCTTATAGCGGACTCTGAATCGCCCATCCTGCGGCACGCGCCGCTCGGCGATATCGAGCTCGCTCATGATCTTCACGCGGCTCAAAATCGTCGTATGGTGTTCGCGCGCAATCGGCGCCATCGCCTCCTGCAGCACGCCGTCGATGCGGTACTTCACATGCACCGAGTCGTCGTAGCTCTCAATATGAATGTCCGACGCGCGCCGCTCCAGCGCCGTAAAAATCGTCGTGTCCACGAGCCGGATAATTGGGCTGATGTCCTCGTCGCTCGTTAACTTTTCAATGGAAATGTTCTCGTCCGAGTTGTCGTCCGCCGACAAAACATCGAAGGTCAGCCCCTCGCTCGCCTCGTCCAGCACGCGTTGCGACTGCTCGGTCTTCTTCAGAACCTCGGTGATCTGCGACAGCGTCGCCACACGTGCAACGATCCTGTGCCCCAACAGCCCCGCGATCTCATCCAGCACCATCAGCCTCGAAGGATCGCTCACCGCAATCACCAGCGCGTCATTCTGCTGCTCAATCGGCACAAAGTTGTAGCGGAACATCAGCTCCACAGGCACTGTCCGCAACAGGTCATGCTGAATCTTGAAATTCTTCAGGTCCACGAAGTCTGCGCGATACCGCGCCGCCAGCGCTTCTGCCTGTGCGCGCTCCTCGGGACTTCCCGGCAACGGCCCCGCTGCAATCGAAAGAACTGTAGTGTCAGCCATAAATATTTACCCCTGACCTCCTGCCGCCGACCCCAGGGAAAAGATCGGCAGATAAAGCGAGATGAGAATGAAGACCACGACCGCGCCCATCACAATCAGAATCGCGGGCTCAATCAGAGCCAGCGCTGCGGTCAGCGCCGTGGCCACATCTTCTTCAAAAAACTCCGCAACTGAATTCAACATCTGCGGCAGAGCGCCCGTCTGCTCGCCCACCGAGATCATCTCCGTCGCCAGATCGGGAATCACCTTCGTTGCCGTCAGCGCATCGGCCAGGCTTCTGCCTTCCCGCACGGTCACAATCGATTCCAGCACCGCCTTCGACACCCGCCGCGACGAGATCGACCGCGCCGCCGTATCCAGCGATGGCACCAACGGCAATCCACCCGTCAGCAAAGTTGACAGCGTCCGTGCAAACAACGCCACCTGGTACTTCAGCCAGATCTTCCCAAACACCGGCAGCCCGATCCGGAATCCATCGACCGCGTCGCGTCCCTTGTCCGTGATCGAAAACCGGTATCCCACCACACCCGCGATCAGCGCGACCAGCGCGATCCACACAATGTTGCGCTGCGTCCACGTGCCGAATGCCAGCAGGTCCATCGTCATGGTGGGCAGCTGCGACCCCATCTCCTCATACAGTTTCGAGAACTGTGGAATCACTACCGTGAACAGGAAGACCATCAAACCTGAAACGAGCGTCAGCAGCAGGCACGGGTAAATCAGCGACGCCGTCAGTTTCTTACGGAACGTCAGCGACACGCGCTGAAACGCAACATAGCGCTCCAGCACCTCCTGCAGATTGCCGCTGCGCTCGCCGGCCAGCAGCGTCGTGGTATAAATCGTCGGAATCCCCGCCTGCGCCTCGAACGCCGCCGAAAGCGACTCGCCGGTCTTCACCCGATTCGCCACATCGTCCAGTTGTCCGGCAAAGTGCGCGTCTTTCTGCCCCTTCGCCAACATGTTCAGTGACCCGAGAATCGGCAGCCCCGCGCGAATCAGCGTCAAAAACTGCTGATTGAAAATCAGGAACCGTTCCAGCTTGACCTTGCGCCGCCCCAGCAGCGACACCGTGCTGCGCGCCTTCACCTCGAAGACGTGATAACCCGCATGGGCAAACCGCAGGCGCAGTTCTTCCGCGCTCGCCGCCGTCTGCACCTGCTCCTGCACACGGCCACGCTCATCGGCCAATTTGATGACGAACTCTGCCATGTCTTGTCTTGCCCGACCGAGCTCCCAACAGCTCGATTACACCTTTGTTTTCAACCTTCAGCCTACCAGCTTCAGCCGTTCCCGATCTCTGCGCTGGTTCTCCAGCCAATAGACGCTCAAGATGCGCGCATCGCTCAACCGCTCCCGTATGGCTCCGCCGGATCCAGACGAACCTCCTGTACGATCCCTCCATGCATTGGTTCCACGAACATCACGTGGCCCTGGGCATCCTCGCCGACTCCCTCACCTTCCTCGGAGGCTTCCTTCTCGCGCGCGATGCTTTCCTCCGCCTCCGCGAGCTGACCAAAAATCGAATCGACACCCGGTTCCGCCCCGAATTTCCCCGCCTCAACCTCACCGACGAAGAGTGGCAGGAAGCCATCCTCTCCCTCCGATGGTCGCTCGCCGGGTTCGGCCTGCTCGTCGTGGGATTCGCTCTCCAACTGCTGCTCCGCCTGGTCGAACCCTGATCCCGATCCTGCTTCGGACCCCCTGTTCCCATCGATGCCGGATCGCCCCACAAGCGGATCGGAGGATTGGCGGAATTTCCTCCAATCCGCTATACTGACAAAGAGGATTCGCCATGAGCACCGTCCAGTTCAAACTCCCCATCGGAGCCAAACGCCAGGTCACCATTCCCAAAAACTGCATGGACCTGCTCTCCCTCAAGGAGGGCGGCGAACTGCTGCTCGAAGTCGTTGGCGACCACGCCGTCCTGTTGCCGGTCGTCAGCATTCCTCGACGCGATCTACCGGAGGATTTGCGCCGCAAATTCGAGTCCCGCCGCGGTGCCAAGCCCTCCGACATTCCGCTCGGCGAATTCCTCTCCGATCTCGGCCGTCCGGCTGCGCACCGCGCCGCGTCAGCGCCCGCTGCCTCCGCCCCCAAAAGGAAGCGCGCCGCAGGCTGACCCTTTTGCTACCATCGGGTGCGCGTGCCCTGCAAACTCGAGATCGCCTCTGAAGTGCAGCAGGACATCCTCGACTGTGATGCCGCGGCTCGCCGCCAGATCGGCGACTTCCTGCTTGAACTGCAAGACAACCCACTGTCCAAAGACCGCCGCGCCCTCAGCGACGGCAGCTTTTACATCCAGTTGCCTTGCGGCTTCTATCTCTCCTGGGAAATCATTGGCGACCTGATGCGCTTCGCTCTCAGCGGCAAAACCAAAGGGCTCCTCGTCCGTATCCTCGGCGTTGCGCGCGTCCCGCCCCACTAGCCCCGGCATGATTCCAACGCCGGACCGGCCCAACCGTCCCCGGCCCGCTTGATTACTTCTCGCTCTCCCATCGGCCGAAAAGCACGACCCCGAGTTTCCTCACCCATGTATCCTGATCTCATTTCCCAAGGCTTTCAAACTGTGGCGTCCCGATCGTTCCGTCCAACGCGCATCCTCAGTGCAGGGAAGCGCCATCCCCGCCTCGTCCTTGCCGCGCTCCTCGCCATTGCGCTGATCGCCGTCTTTGCCGGTCCCATCCTTCGTCGTAGCGTCCACGCCGCCAGGCCCGTCGTTCCCTATCCCCACGAGCTTGCCCGAGTCAGCTTCGCTGTTGCCGGCGACGTCATTCCCCACGAAGCTGTCCGCGCCGCCGCTGCTGCCGAAGGCCCCGACGTCCAAGGCTGGACCGCCCTCTTCTCCGGCGTTGCCGACGTCTTCCAATCCGCCGACTTCGGTTTCGTCAATATGGAGACGCCCGTGGCCCCGAACCACTCCAAGGGCAGCAAACCCTTCATGTTCGACGCGCCTGTCGCCCTGCCCCAGGCCCTCAAATCCAGCGGCATCAAAATCGTCTCCTTCGCCAACAACCACGTCATGGATCAGGGTTGGGCCGGCTTTGCCGAAACCCGCGATCACCTGCGCGAAACCAGCCTTCTCTTCGCCGGCTCCGGCGACACCGCCGCGCAAACTTTCCAGCCCGTCATTACTGAGTCGAACGGCATCAAGATCGGCTGGCTCGGCATGACCCGCTGGCTCAACGGCAATCGCAATCCCGATGCCGCCGACCAACCCCACGTCAACTTCTTCCCCTATCCGGGCGAGTCCGGCGGAGCGCCCGGCGCGGACGAAGCCCAGGTCCTCGCCGCCATCAAGGCCGCCCGTGCCCAGTGCGACTTTCTCGTTGTCTCTATCCACTGGGGCATCGAGTACGCCACCGCTCCGCGTCCCGAAGACGTCGAGATTGCGCATAAAATGCTCGACGCGGGAGCCTCCGTGATCGTGGGCCATCACCCCCACGTCCTTCAGCCCGTCGAAACCTACCGCACCGCCGACGGCCGCAACACCGTCATCTTCTATTCGCTCGGCAACTTCCTCTCCAACCAGTCGCGCACCTACGTCGACGGCCTCATGCCCGACAA
>CAZPEZ010000059.1:0-31915 GCA_964585715.1 uncultured Occallatibacter sp. | reverse complement strand
ACCAGCACTTTGCCACCAGCACCCACCAGGCTCCGCGCGAGCACGAGCTGGGACGAGCCGGCGAAGAGCGCCAGTATCGGCTTGAATTGAAGCTGCTGGCCGACGTAGGGCTGGTCGGCTATCCCAACGCGGGCAAATCGACACTGATCGCGCGCGTCTCGGCGGCCAAGCCCAAGATTGCGGACTATCCATTCACAACACTGGAGCCGAACCTCGGCGTGGTCAGTGTGGGTGAAGAGCCCGATCGGCAATCGTTCGTGGTCGCCGATGTGCCGGGCCTGATTGAAGGCGCGCACCTGGGTCAGGGACTTGGGACGCAGTTTCTGCGCCACATTGAGCGCACCAAACTGCTCACTCATCTTGTCGATGTGTCCGACGGCTCCGGCCGGCCCGATCCGGTCGAGGACTTCAAGGTGATCAACAACGAGCTGGCCAGCTTCGGCAATGGGCTAGTCGATAAGCCGATGATGGTCGTCGCGACCAAGATCGATGCGGCGAATCCAGAGAAGTTGAAGAAGCTCTCTGCCCACGCGAAACGAAGGAAACTCGAGTTCCACGCCATCTCCGCGGTGACGGGCGAGGGCATCGAGGAGTTGAAGTGGGCGCTGGCGAAGCGGCTGCGGCCTGCGTGAGCTTGCCGGAGTTCGACTTTCTTACTTCGATTGAAACAACCTCGGAGCGAAATCTTTCAGATCGCGGCGCCATGTCTGCCACTCGTGCGACGTGCCGGGCGACTCGTAAGAGATGTGCTGGATATGAGCTTCACTCAGCGAATCATGCAGGCGGACCAGTCCGGCGTGCATCATGGCTGGCTCTTCGGTTCCCACGCCAATCCAGAGCAGGTGAACTCGCTTCGCAAACGCGTCCGGATCGGCGAGCGCTCCGTGGAACGCGGTCTTCGGGTCCAGCTTCTCGTTGCCCAGGACAAGCGGTCAGGCCGCGCCGCTGAACCCGCCGATGTACGAGAACAGATCGAGACGATCGAAGGTGACCTGGAAGGTCTGCATGCCGCCCATCGACAAACCGGCCATGGCGCGATGGTCGCGATCGGCAACGGTTCTGAAGTTTGTATCGATGAACGGAATGAGAGCCTGCGTCATGTCGTCTTCGAATGCCTGCGCCATCTCCTGCATCGCGCGCATCATTTCCGGCGAACCGAAGGGCTTTCCGGTCAGGTCCGGAGGAGGAACGCCCGCGCGGCGGGCATAGCCGTTCGCCATCACGACGATCATGGGCTTTGAACTTCGACTAGCGACCAGGTTGTCGAGGATGAAATTGGCGTGACCCTGTTTGATCCATCCCGTCTCGTCTCCGCCGCCGTGCTGCAGGTAGAGGACGGGGTAGCGCACCTTGGTCTGCGTGTCATAGTCGGGCGGCGTCTAGACGAGGGCATGACGGAACGTCCCTGTGACGGCTGAGTGATACCAGACCTCGCGCACCTGACCGTGAGGAACATCCTGAGCCAAATAGTAGGTCGAGCCCGCCTCGGGGATCTCGATCATACTGGCGTCGCGGCTGCCGCCGTAATACGCGTGACTGCTGGGATCGCTGACCTCGGCGCCATCGATGATCAATGTGTAATAGTGCATTCCGGGAACGAGAGGCGGAGTTGTCACCGTCCAGTACCCATCGGGCTGCTTCTCAAGATCGAGCTTGGGTCCGCTCCAGAAGTTGAGCTTTACCGTGGTCGCATCCGGCGCTTTCACGCGGAACTGCGCCCTCAAGGCGCTGTCGATCCGCGGATAAGGAGCATCCAGAACATTGGTCGTGGCGGGCTTGAAGTCGCCTGATTCCTGCGCCCAACACACACTCGCCGCCAGCAGCACTGCGATCCCAACCAGCTTCATGATTCCTCTCCTTCCTTGTAAGCGTTTACGCATTTTCTCGAAACTGTTTGGCTTACGAGGCAATTCTTCAGGCAGGAGCATCCTACTCGATTTCTATTGTTGAAATAAGGCGATTTATTGGCTTGCCGATTTTTCTGTATTCTTTGTATAGTGGGTGTTCGTGCAGAGGATGCCCGAAAATCATGCGAAATACTGCGGCTGTTTCTACGCTCCTGGTAAGCGCTTTCTTCAGTGGACAGGTTTGGGCCCAGGTACAGACCGAGGTCCCGGCTGTCATCCCCAGCGCAAAGCCGGTCACCGTGGAGCACATCAAGATTCACGGCACGGCGCTCGAAGGCAATCTGGAAGGAGACGCTGTCGATCGCGACGTGTTTGTGTTTTTGCCGCCGAGCTACCAGAAGCAGAAGCATCGCCGCTATCCCGTTGTCTACGCGCTGCACGGCTACTCTATCGGCGCCGAGCAGTGGACGCACGAGATTCACGTACCACAGACGATAGAAGGCGCATTCGCACAGGGCGCTCAGGAGATGATCGTCGTCCTGCCGGATTCGAAGACGGTGCACAACGGCTCCATGTATTCGAGCTCCGTAACGACCGGCGATTTCGAGAAGTTCATCTCTCGCGACGTCGTCTCGTACATCGACGCGCACTACCGGACGATTCCAGATCGGAGAAGCCGCGGCCTTGTCGGCCACTCGATGGGCGGCTACGGCGCGACGCGCATCGGAATGAAGCACTCCGATGTGTTCGGGAGCCTCTACATCATGAGCCCCTGCTGCCTGGCTCCTCGACCGGCTGGACCTCCGAACCCGGAACTCGAGAAGACTCTTGAGGCGGTGAAGACACCGGAGGACTCCGCCAAGCTCCAGTTCTTCGCCCGGGCCCAACTGGCCACCGCAGCGGCCTGGTCGCCTGATCCCAAAAATCCTCCGCTCTATCTCGATCTGCCGACGAAGGACGGCGTGCCCCAACCCGATGTGCTGGCACGATGGACGGCGAATGCGCCGCTGGCGTTTATCGATCAGTACATCGACAACCTGCGCGAATATCGAGCCATCGCGATCGATGTGGGCGATCAGGACGGACTCCGCGTCGACACCGCCAAGCTGCACGACATCCTCGACAAATACGGGATCGCCAACAGCTTTGAGCAGTATCTCGGGACGCACACCAGCGCCGTTGCCGACCGCTTTCAGAATCACGTGATGCCGTTCTTCAGCAAGAATCTGTGCTTCACGGAGGAATGCAAGTAGCTACGCACTGTCGCAGCGCTCCGGGAAGGCTATGGGACATGCTTCACGTTCGATGATCTGGATCCGCAACTCATAAGCAAAGCACAGTCCATCAATATCCGGCTTCGCGTCCATGCCGCACGGCCAGAAGAACGATCTCTTTCCCGTCGAAGCGGTAAAGGATCACATAGGCGCTCTGGCCGAACTCGATGATCCATTCACGGAACGCAGGCGGCAGATCGTCGATAGGGCGACCGATTGCAGGGTGGCTGGCAAGGATCTGCACGTCGTGGCGAATTGTCTGCACAGCGCGCTTTGCTGCATCTCGACTCTTTGAAGCCAGTAATTGGTGAAGCCTATCCACATCGCGAAGAGCTGACGGCGACCACGTCAGACGTGGCATTCAGGAGCCTCGGCGTCCTCACCCGATTCCAGCTTCGCCAGCCACACATCGGCTTCTTCGCCCGTCACGTGCAAGCCGGTCTCCTGATAATGTGCCCATGCCGCCAGCGCTTCCTGCTTCAACTGCTCGCGCTTCTCCTCGCGGTCGACAAACTGCTCCACTGCCTCGCGCATGATCCAATGGGCCGATCGCTTGCGCGTTGCAGCAAGCCGCTGCACACGTTCTTTCAGCTCCTGATCGAGCTTGAGACTGGTTGTGGACTGGGACGCCATAGACGGTACTAAAGGTGTTACTTTTACCCACTTTAACACACCCCACTTTGGGAGTCACACCATCGCGCGCTCTTTCACCGTCAGATACCGATTCAGCACGGTTGAGGTGAGCGCCTCGGGGTTCAGATCGAGGGTGAGTGCGCCCTGCTCGTGAAGCCGCGCCAACAGGACCTCGCGACGGCCGGCCATCTCCTGTGCTGCTGCTGCACGAAACATCTGTTCGACGTTTTTCGGGCGAGCCTGTGCGATCTTCTCCACCTCGGGCTGGGCCATGGCGACGAAGAGCAGCACGTGACGCCGCAGCAGCTGCACAGCTCCGTCGATCACCTCAGGCCGCATCGCGGTCTCGGCCAGATCGGTGATCCAGAGAATGAGCGACCGGCGGGGCTGCAGGCGATTCAACACCGCTGTGGCACGCAGGTGGTCGGCCTCGCTTCCCTCTGCTCCCACCTGGGCCAGCGACTCGATCATTTGACGCAGGTGGGACGCGCCGCGGCCTGGGAGCAGACGCTGCTGCGTGCCTTGTCCGTACGCCAGCAGCCCGACACGATCGCCCGAGTAGAGAGCGAGCTGCGCAAGCGAGACAGCCGTGGTGCAGGCAAAGTCGAGCTTGGAGTGCGTGGGCATAACAAGCGCCGCAGAAACTTGGGCTAAGTTGCCGGACGGCAAAGCTTGAACCTTGGACCGCATCAGTCGTCCGCAGTCGAGCACGATCCATACCGGCTGGCTGCGTTCAGTCTGATACTGACGCGTGATCGGTGTGCCGCGGCGCGCTGTCGCGGTCCAGCAGATGTCGCGCAGATCATCGCCCTCGCGATACTCGCGCAGGCTTTCGAAGTCGCGGCCCAGACCGCGCTGCCGCGCCTGGCGCAGTTGCAAGTCGATCTGACGACTGCGGGCCAAAAACAGCTTCTGCTCTTCGCCCGTGCGCAGGGCCGGATACACACGGACGGGCTGGTCTAGAGGAGCAAAGGCCCATCGTTCGGCAAGCCCCAGAGGCGAACGATAGGCGATGTAGAGGCGGTGAGCGTCCCAGTCGCCGCGCTCCTGCGGCGCGATCTTGTAGCGCACCGTTGCAGGCGCATTCGGAAACACGGTCAAACGTTGTGTCGCCGGTTGGGCCGTTAGTGCCGGGGGCAGATCGTCGTCGAGCTGGCATTCAACGATTACACGTCCGCGATTTTCGACGATGAGTTCGATCTCGGTCTCGCTGTCGAGGGCCGGGGCGTTGGTCCACGAGCGTGCCGCAGAAAGATCCGCAGCACGTGGCAGGCGCCATCCGTCGAGAAACGCAGCAAGCAAAACCAGCAGATCCCACGCGGGCATCGCATAGCTGAGTTGACTGTCCCAGAAGCCCGGAATGAGCAGAAAGAATCCGGCGATCAGCAGCCCGACCGACCGGCCCGTGAGGCCGAAAGCCCAGCGCCGACGGGGCACGCAGTCCGCCTTCATCGGTCCGGGCTGCAGTGAGGGCTTGATCATTGACGCGGCACCGGTACCGCCGCAACCACATCGGCCAGCACGCGGTCAGCATCGAAGCCTTCGAGCTCGGCCTCCGGCTTCAGGATCACGCGATGACGCAACACCGGCGGTACCGCGCGTTTCACATCGTCGGGTACGAGGAAATCGCGCCCATCGAATGCCGCCACGGCCTGCGCGACGAGCATCACGCTCAACGCGGCACGAGGACTTGCACCGAGCGACAAGGTCGGCCATTCGCGGGTGCGCCGGGCGATGGCAAGAATGTACCGATAAAGCTCAGGCTCAATCCGAATCGTGCGCACTTCGGCGCGCGCGGCTACCAGCAGATCTGCGGGGATCGGCGCGATGGCCGCATCCTCGAGCAATCCGGCGCCCGACCCGGCGTGGTGCCGCTCCAGAATCTGCAACTCCTCTTGCTCGCTCGGGTAGGCAATGCGAACCTTCATCAGGAACCGATCGAGCTGCGCTTCGGGCAAGGGATAGGTTCCCTCGAAGTCGACCGGGTTCTGGGTCGCGAAGACCGTGAACCAGGCTGGCAAAGGCCGACGCTGGCCGTCGGTCGTCACCTGCCGCTCTTCCATGCATTCCAACAGTGCGGCCTGCGTGCGCGGCGGCATGCGGTTGATTTCGTCGACAAGCAGCAGATCGGTGAACACCGGGCCTGGGTGAAAGGTGAACGCATCGGATCGAAGGATGGTCGTACCCAAAATATCGGCCGGCATCAGATCGGGCGTGGCCTGCACACGTTGAAAGCCGAGGCCGAGCAGCCTGCCCAGGGCCTTCACCATGAGCGTCTTGGCTATGCCCGGCACGCCCTCGAGCAGTGCGTGCCCCTGGCAAAGGATGGCAATCAACACTCCCTCGATTGCGTCGTTCTGGCCCGAGATGACTTTGCCGAGTTCGTTGCGCGCATGCGCAATCAATTGATAAGTCGCTTTGAGAGCAACTTGCGGATCGGCCATCGAGCTATTGTCCGCGATCGGATTCCCTTGCTGGGTCATGAAGCCCTTTCTTGCAGTGAGGATGTTTCTTCTTGGGTGTCGGTTGGAAGACCACCGTTCCTTGTCATCGCGTCGAGACTGCGCTGATGTGCGTGCAGAGCCTGAATGAGCTTGAGGGCCGCGCGCGGATCGATCGACTCGCTCCATGAAGCATCTTCGCAGGCCGCGAGGTCCGCTTCAATGTTGGCATCCGCTTGCGGAAAGCGCCGACGGATCGCTGCAGCCAGTTCGCTCGCGCCCATCGGTCCGGGCCGTAATCCGCAAAGCTTCAGTGCGTGCCGCCGAAATCGCTCCAGTGCGACCGAGACTGCTGTCGAGGCAGCACCCGCGCTACGATAGAGCGACCCGAGTGCGTCGAGGAACTCGGTCGGCGCCGCTCGCGGGGGCGCGGGAAGATCCCGTACCGGGCCGCTGCGGCGACTGAAGCTGAAGACGATCAGCAATCCAAGCAAGGGCAACCCGATGAAGAGCATGTTTCTTGCCGGACCAGATGCGTAGCTCCACTCGGAGCGCACATCGCCGTGCAGCGACTCGTCCCAGTAGAAATGATGCCCGTTGCGGGGCCCGAGCGAGTTGAGCAAGAGGTCGAGATCGTTGGCGCGCCCGAGCGAGCCGTTTTCGAGCGGTGTCGCGCTGGCCCACCACACCACGTGCCCTTTGCCGTAGTCATACTCGACGACCGCGGGTTGGCCCGCGCAGCTGTATTGCGTGCGAACGGCCGGATTGCCGACCTGCCAGGTCGCCTGCGGCACCATCCACACCTCGCCCGAACCTGCCAGCGCGTCGAGACCCTCGGGCTCAAGCTTGCACGCCGCGAAGTTGAATTCCCTGGGAGGATCGGGCTGGCCGCCGGGCAGGATGAATCCGCCCCAGTAGCCGGTAGAGAGTACGCGGCCTCCACGTTCCACGATCTGTCGCACCGCGTTCAGGTTGTCGCGTTCGCGCGTGAAGGGCTCGGCGAAGATCACGACTGTGTCGGGACCTGCCCTGTTCGCCAGCTCGGCGAGTGGCCGGTCCCAGCGCTCGATCGGATAGTTTGCGCGCAGCAACGTTTCAAAGGCGGCGCGCGCTCCGTGCTGTCCGGCCAGATAGCTCGATGGCAGCCGATTGTCGTTCCCGTTTCCGTTGGGTGCAAGGAATCCCAGCACGACTACCAGCACGGCTGTGATAGCGAGGCACCACATCATCAGCCGGCGATCTTTGGCGTCCAGCGCGGAGAAGAGCTTCATGCCTGACCGCCCTCGATCAACGACGCCGCAATCTCTTCGGCGCGGCGATAGTCGTTCTCTACGGCGGGGCGCCCACCATACCAGATCCGCTCGAAACTACGGGTGAGCGCGGAGAGACCCGCGTGGCGCGGATCGGCAACAGGAACGAGCGCGAGATACTCCCGCGGCGTGCGGGCACGATCGGCCGGCCACAGCCGGCGCGCTTCAAGGCGAGCGATGCAAGCCCAATAAACGAAATGAACCGCTTCGCGCCACAGGCCGGCAGACGCCGCTCGACGCGCGTCCTCGATCCACAGTTGCCAGTTGCGCGCGGAGGGAGCCGTCGATGCCGGAGGACGCCGCTTCTCCGGGGCAAGTCGGACGCGCCAGCGCCGTTCCAGCTGCAGCAATGCCCAAACCAGCCCGACACAAACCGCGAGAATGAATCCCCCCACCAACACCCGGCCCGCCCACGCCGACCGCGCGCGCCATTTGGTCACGTTCTGGATCAGATGATTGAGCCAGTTGTTGACCTTCTCCAGCATCGTATCGCGCAGCGAGGGCTGTTCCAGGTCGCGAAAGTCGCGGCCGGCAAGCACCTGGGCCATCGTCGCGCGCTCGCTCGGATAGCTCGGTTCGGGTCCGATGCTTGTGCCCGCCTGGGCCAGATCGGAAGCCAAGCGCCGCTCCGCGTCGAGCAGCAACTTGCTGGTGGATGGCGGCGCGGGTTGCGCAACGGTTGGACCCACACTCTTCTTTCCCGTGGAAGCCGCCGTTTCATCCGGTTCTTCAGCCCTCGAGAATAAGACGCGCAGCCATCCGTAGCGCACCAGCCGCCGCTCTGTCTGAGCGCCACTGGTGAGTGGGATGCGGTCGTCGGGCCCGACGAGCAATGGATCGCAGTCCTGCAAGTCACGAGTCTTTGCACAGGCCCGTACGAGCGTGATGAGCTGGCCCAGGTGACTGCGATAGTCGTCCATGGTCGCGTCGCGCGATCGGCCGCTTGCGCGAACCGTGGATGGATTCTGAAACGGCGACAGCGCAGCAGCTTGCGTGCCCCAAAAGACGGCGAAACACAAGAGTGCCAGCGTTGCCGAGCAGTTCCCTCGCAGTGGCGCGCATCGACTCTTCAAGCCGGCCTGTCCTCGGATGCGATAGGAGGGACCGCGACAGAAGGCACAGCGTCGTGTGCAGCCTCTGGCGACAGGATTTGGGCTGCCGGATTGAGCCCCGCTGCCTGCATCATCCATTCAATATCGAACCCCTCTTTGCGCACGCGCTGATCGTAGTAGAAGAGCGTGAATCCCGTCGCATAGATTGGCCCGACGAACGCGTTGGTACAGAACGCCACCAGCTGCTGCAGAACGCGAATTCCTGCGGGCAGTGCGCCGTGATGCCGGAAGGTGGCGACCAGAAAGAAGATCTGCGTGATCAGCACAAGTCCGGTCTGGATGGCGACAACCAGAAGGCCCAGCAGGAAGATGCGCCCGCGCGAGCCCCGGCTGAGCTCCGCGCTGCGCCGAAGCGCCTCGCGTGCATTGATGTCTTCAATCACGCACGCCGGAACCGCCAGAGAATAGCGAAGGCCCATCAGCACGGCATAGACCATAGCGCCAAGCGCCAGGAACGCGAACCCGAGGGTCACCAAACCAAACACAATCAGAGCCTGGGGGTCGCGCTGCACTGCGGTCTGCGCGAAGATCCCCCGAGGGCCCGCGTAGAGTGCGGCGAAGGCAACATATCCGGCATAGAGCACGCCAATCGGCATCCACACGATGAAGGCTGTCATGGTCATCAGCCAGAGGTAGCGACCCAACCGAGGCAGAATGCTGCGATAAGCACTACGGATGGTGGCCGGCTGCCCCAAGTGCACCCAGGAAACGGCCCGGTTGTTGGCAGCCACCGCGATTCCCCCTGCAATCAGCATGACCGGGATCATTACGACCGCGCCGACCACGGTGACCAGGATGAGTTGACCTGTCATGTGGTTGGCCCGGAGCAGCTCCTGCACCGCAATCTGCACCAGGCTGAAGACCAGAAGTACCCCTGCGTACAGCGACGAGATGCCAGCAAGAAGCAGAAAATGCGACCGATAGAGCTGTGCCGTGCGATCGAGAATCTCGCCGAGGGTGAGAGGGCGCAGGTGGGTCTCCATGGCGGCTTCTTCGGTTTGCCCCTTATTCTGTTCGGTCTGTCACTTGCCGGGATACTAGCACAGGCAAATTCCTCCCGCGGTGTGCTCATCGAATGCAGATTTGTGACAATCTGGAAACAGACGAGTTAGCGTCACCTTGGAGTACACTGGTCTCCCGCAATGGATATGTTGAGGGCCCCCGTGAACGAGCTCGCCAGAGCTTGTGCCCAATCGGCTGACGCCGGGGAGTGGGCCGAGTTTCTGGGCCGGTGCGCCCCGGTTGCAGCACTGGTAGCGGCTCGTGTTGCCCGAATGTGGCAGGGTCGATCGCTTGTCCCTACAGTTGTCGACGACATCGTTCAGGAAGTCTTCATCAAGCTCTGCGAGCACGATAGGCGAATTCTCCGCGAGTTCCGGCCTCGCGGAGAGGACTCCTTCTTCGCGCTGTTGCGGGTCATTACTGCCTCAGTTGCCAATGATTACTTCCGCCGTCATTTTTCAGAAAAGCGAGGCGGAAAGGTTGTCACGACCGCGTTCGAAGAAGAGCCCACGACCGACGTTCGTTCCGCGGCCAGTAAAGAGAGCGACGTGCAGCGTGTGGTGCTGTTCGCCGAGATCGATCAGAGGCTTCGCAACGCGCCTGGAGCAACTGCGGTGAGAGACCGTATCATATTCTGGCTCTATTACTTGCAAGGTCTGACCGCAGAGGAAATTGCCGCTTTGCCGGGCTGGGACCTGTCGGCTAAGGGGGTGGAAAGCGCTCTGCGGCGCATCACGGCCTGGCTCCGGCAGGAACTGGAGCCGACCAAACCCGACTCCGCGATTGAACCGGCGGGGGAAGCCGGATAAAACAACCAGAAGGAATTCACCGGCGATTTCCGATAGAAGAAGTGAACGGATGAACGAAGACTCGAATCCGAATCCGAAGAACGATGTTCCCGCCGAAAGCTCAGACGCTGGGCTTGCGAAGGCGCTTGAGGTGTTGGTGGCGCACGCTCCATTCCGCACTCCGGCTCAACACAACCAGGCAAGCGGTTTCAGTGCCCCGGGTGCGGGAGCCTGTCCGGGTGCGGAAGATTGGTTCCAGCTGGTTTCAGGAGAACTGCCTTCAGGCCGAACCCAGGCCCTGTTGGCCCACGCGGCCCTCTGCACAAGCTGTCTCGCACGCCTGCGAGAGAGCCAATCGGTCATCTCCGAGAAGGCCACACCGGAAGAAGCGGAGCAATTGAGCCGCTATTCGTCCACATCCCAGCAATGGCAGCATCGTCTCGCGGCGCAACTCGCTGCGACTCCGCGCAGGTCGAGCGGGTCTGGCAAGCTGATTCAATTTGTATGGATCGGCGGCGGTTTGGCCGCGGCCTTGATTCTCACAATCTTCGGCGCCGTCTTGTGGCGTAACCAGCACGCGCCGGAAAAGCTGCTCGCTGAGGCTTATACGCAGTCGCGCTCCTTCGACCTGCGCATGCCAGGAGCGGCATTTGCTTCGGTGTCGCCCCGGCAACATCTGCGCGGCGCGGCGAGCGATAACGAGCCGGTGCCACTGCTCTCCGCCCGCGCTGCCATTGAGCGCAATCTGCAACGTTCCCCGAGCGATGCTCGCTGGCTTCAACTCCAGGCAAGGGCCGAGATTCTGGAAGAGCACTTTGACGGAGCCATAGACACCCTCGACCGGCTTCTCGCCGCAGGCCCGGTGTCTTCAAGCCTCTTGCTGGATGACGGCATGGCGTACTACCTGCGCGGAACCGCGACGGGAAGCGAGAACGATCGAGCTACTGCCCTTGACGACCTGCGCCGGGCCGACGAACTTGCGCCCAGCGATGCGGTGATCCTGTTCAACGAGGCCCTCGTTATGGAAGACCGCGGCCAGGTGATGAATGCCGTCGAAACCTGGAATCGCTTTCTGAAATTCGAGCGCGATCCAAAGTGGCTGGAGGAAGGCCGGCAGCGGCTCTCGTCTCTTGAAGAGAAGCTCAACCGATTGAAATCCCACCAGAGTCGTATGGAGCAGCACCTGGCCACCCCGCAGTCCATGCGTGCCTTGGCTTCGGACCCCGTCACACTATCTGGAATCGACGAAGAATTGTCGACCTCGCTGCTGCCGCGCCTGCTGGATGCCGCATTTCCACTTCCGATTGACCGATCGCGTGGTTCGCCTTGTGCTGAAAACTGCGCCGCTGCCCGTTCCCTCCTGACCGCCCTGGCTTCCTCCCTCGAACGCAATCATCAAGATTCGTGGCTTACGGAACTTCTTCCCGCCGATCCGTCTCGCGTTGACAGCCAATTCATCCCCGCTGCGCACGCCCTGGGCCAAGCCGTCGATGCCGATACGCGTGGGGCTTACGGCGATGCTGAGCGATGGGCAACGGAGAGCGGCCAGATGTTTCACGCTCTGAAGCTTCCGGCCGGTGAATCTCGTGCCGAGGTCGAGAGAGCGTATGCGGAGCAGCGTCTGTTTACGCTCGCCCGCTGCAAGCAAGACGCCGAGGCGATGCTCGCTGATCACAACCAATACACATGGATTCGGGCACAGGCGACTGCGCTCTCGGCTGTTTGCGACGTCAGTCCCGGCTCGGAATCGATGAACGATCCTCTATCGACAAAGGCCTTCCGGTTGGCACAGGATCACCGCTATCTGCTGCTCGAATTGCGCGCCCGAACCCAGTTGGCCAGCTGGGCTTTTCAAGCCGGCGACAACGAAGACGCCTGGCGCATGATGCTCGAGGCGATTCGCTGCTTCTATGCCGGCGATTTTCCGCCCTTTCGCGCTGGAACCTTCATGGCCAGCCTTGCGACCGCGGAGGAAGACACACCGAGAATTCACCTCTCGCTGCTGTTGAACCGCGAGGCTCTGAGCCTCTTCGAACTCGGACAGAACGAGGCAATCATAGCGACTCTGCGAAACAAACTGATTCGTGCAGCACTCCGTTCCGGCGCCGCCCATGAAGCCAGAGAGCAAATGGCGATTGGCCAGCGTGAAATTGCCAGCTTCCCGAGTCGCGCCTTCCCCCACGAGTACCTGGCGGAGAATGAGCTGGAGTTTGCAAATGTTTATTTGGACCGCCAGGATCTGGCTCCTGCTGCACAGCAGCTCGACGCTGCAAGGAATCATCTAGATGGTGAGGACAACTGGCTGCAGCAAGCGCAATACGCCGCCGAGCGCGGAGATCTCGAGCTTGCGCTCGGGCGCCCGGATCAAGCTGAACTCACGCTGCGCAACGCCATCCTCACCGAAGAGCTGCGCGCGCACGGCGCGGGACCGTCCTCGATTGTGTGGGCGCGCCAGAACAGAGCCTTGTACGCTGCGCTGGCCGGAGTCTGGCTGGCCGAACACCGTCGCGGAGACGAGATCCTGGCCTTATGGGAACGCTACAGGCTCCGTATTCTCGGAAGACCGGTACCAGCTTGCGCAAACGCGCGTCTCGACTGCCTGACGTCCGAAGTGGATCGAGTACTCGATCAGGATTTCTCGA
Source organism: uncultured Occallatibacter sp. (assembly GCA_964585715.1). Taxonomy (GTDB): domain Bacteria; phylum Acidobacteriota; class Terriglobia; order Terriglobales; family Acidobacteriaceae; genus Telmatobacter. The sequence goes on along the minus strand of CAZPEZ010000059.1, from coordinate 18,866 downwards.
ATCGGCGGCTGATTGGACAGATTGTCCTGCGCGATCGCATTCTCTTATACGCGTCGAACGGGACTGGAGTGGAATGGAGCCAGAGCCGGATCAGCGAGTCCGATCTGACCTCGGGCGTCGATTTGCTCAGCCGTGTAGCCAGCACGTCCTCAAGCTCACAGGCTTCCATCGATCAAGCAGCCAAACGCATCGGAGATCTGCTGCTCGATGGTGGCCGGCTCCTTCCGCAACCTTCACGTGCAGTCCTCATCGAGGCCGATCCGCTGCTGGGCAATCTGCCGTGGGCTTGCGTTGAAACGGCCAAGGGCCCGATTGGCCTTAGTTTTGCTTTAGAAGAACTCCCCTCGCTTTTGCTCGATTGGGAAACTCGCACGACGCCGTCGCATCCGCGAAGATCATTCGGCAGCACGCTTGTGGTCGGTGCTTCCGTCGCCGCCGGAGAGGGACAACCCTTGCCCGAGGCTCTGCGCGAGGCGCGCCTTGTGGCCGGTAGAAGCTTGGAGCCCGATTTGCTGCTGGCTGCAGCGGCAACGGAGCAACGCGTTGTCACACACTTGCAGTCGGCCCCAATTATTCATTTCGCCGGCCACGCAGGCCAGTTTAATGGCGAAACGCGTTTGCTGCTCGCTCCCTCCGGCGTGCCTGGCGATAGGCCCTACCTCGACGAATCGCTGTTCCGTCGCATTCCACCTAAAGCGGCTCTGCTCGCCGTTTTTTCCGCATGTTCCACAGGCAAAAGGGAAGAAGGGTGGGATCACGGTATGGGGGATATAGTGGACACGCTCGCGTCCCTGGGGGTTCCAGAAGTAGTCGCTACACGATGGCAAATCGACTCAGCCTCGGCAGTGCCTATGATGGACGTCTTTTATCGTGGACTCTCCAACGGACTGAGCGTGCCGCAGGCCCTCACCGCAGCGCGGCAATCCCTCATCCGCGATGCTCGATACAAGCATCCCTACTTCTGGGCGGCGTATTACGCCTCCGGCGTGGGAACAACCGATTTGCGCGAGGTCTTTCATGGCAGCAACAACTAGCAACCCGTCGCAATTGAATGTGGTATTCGACGGCACGTGGATCTTCATCCCCACTGTGGATGCTTCGGGAAACATCGCCGGCGTCGACATCTATTCTCCAACCTGCGGACACCCCCATGCGGGGCTCTTTCTCCCGAATCTGGGCCCCTTCGGACCCACAAACTGGCCCCAACCTTCTACCTGCTACATGCTCGACAGCCATGGTCTGAATCTGCTCATTCAGCGCAGCTCACCCAGCAGTGGCATGGCTGCGTCGGGCATCGACCAGTCGGCGAACCATTGCGTCAACAAGTCCCGTCCGATCGCAGGTAGTTGGGATTTGGTGGTCTCTATCCCTGCAGCTCCCGATGCATGGACATCGAGCGGAACGCAATCTCCGGTAGCGCCCGTTCCGGGAGGAGGGACCGTGCCTTGTTTCGGCGGCGCGGACGCACCTACCGCAAAAGTGTCTTCGGTGCAAACTCTCACCTTCAAGAACGTCTCCTCGGTTGCACTCTGCGGCGCGCCGATCCAACTGCAGAGTCTGATTCCAACGCCCTATACGGGCGCCGGCACGCTGATCATCGAGGGCGAAATCCCCTATATTCCCACAATCCAACATGAACGAACCGCCGTTCACGCCATGGCGAACTTTGCCGGGCTCGACCTCACTCTCGACCATCCTTTGCCTTCCAGCGGCAGCTCGGTGCCTAACCCACAGATGATGCCCCGGTCCCTTGGCTCGGCGAACTGCGGGCACGCGATCATCTTCGTTCCGATTCCGGGCTAAGCGACAATCCCCGAACCGCGCGCGGACGGAGCCAACCGGCCCTCCGCGCGTACCCCCTTCAGCGCAGCCCCCTTGGATCGCCCAAAGAGTAAAGACTGAAATCTTGCGGCGGTGCGCAAATCCCGTGTCGATTCTTCCATCGGCCCGAAGTATTTACATAACGGCATCGGGTCGATCTTGCGCATCTCTCCTTCACGGAGGACGGATGACTCTGGCATGCGGCTTGCATACTCAGACCGCATGATCGGAGTCACTCGACATTTCGCTCTTTCGATCGATCCCCTGGACGCGGGTCAGCCTCTGGATTTGGCCCTGCCCCAGCTCTATGTCATTTCCAACCCGCAAGAGCGCTCGGACGACGATGCAGTTCCGCTCTCGGGGAAGAGCGGCAAGGTGCTGCAACTGCCCGCTCGCCCGAACGGGCCGGCAGCTCACGTTCGGCCCCGGCGTCAGTTTCACTGCAATACCGTAGACTGGCCGAGAGGGTACCCGGCGCATGACGACCTCTGACGCGCAACTGGCGCAGACGTTCCTTGAATTCTCGCGCAAGAAGATGCTCGAGCAGTACTGGCCGCGACTGTGCCGGTGCGTTGAATCTCTGACCGACGAGCAGATCTGGTGGCGTCCGAATCCAGCCTGCAATAGCGCCGGCAATCTGCTTCTGCATTTGAATGGCAACGTCACGCAGTGGATCGTCGCGTCGTTCAACCGGCTCGACGACAAGCGCGAGCGACCCGCCGAGTTCAATGAAAGAGAGCAGCTCGCTGGGAAGGTCCTGCTCGATCGATTGGGGACCACGCTGGATGAAGTCGCAAAGGTGCTCGCCCGTCTCACTCCCGAAGAGCTCGCAGCGACCTATCACATTCAGGGCTACACGGTGAAAGGCCTCGACGCCATCTATCAGGTCGTCGAGCACTTCGGTCTGCACTACGGCCAGATTCTCTACATCACCAAGACGCTGCGCGGTGAGGATCTCGGCTTCTTTCGCGAACTGAGCGCGACGGGGCACACGCCAAAGGCAACCAGCGGGAATTTCTGAGGGTGGATTGGCCGTGCCATCCGATAGGCGCCTCGGCAAGCGACTTCGGCCTCTCGTCGGCTACTTGAGCTGCTCTATCTTGGCTTCGTCCGGGATCTTGACCTGAAACTGCTCCTCGTTGAGTTTCGGATTGTCCACGACGCGTTCGACGGTCAGTACAAGCTGAATTCCCTCGGTCGGACGTTTGATAGTCACCACAGACGGATACTTGTTTCCATTGAAGTCCGCATAGCGGGAGTAGAAGACCTCGGTTTCGAGATTCCCCTGACTGTCATAAAGATCCTGCTGATACGGCAACAGGTCATCGCGATGAATTGTGATGACCCGAACCGGTGTGTCGTTACGGTTACCGGGTATATGGCGATGAATGCTCAACACGTACTCCGGAGTGATATAAAGATGCTTCTTCGCTGCGTCCTCAATGGTCTCGGTATCCGCAATCCGCGAATAGAAATCTTCCGGCTCTACTTCGTGGACCATCAGGGCGTCGAAAAAGAAGTCGGGCCGCAAGTTGTACATAGGATTCGGAGAAGTCCCTTTGGCCGCATTGGAGCCCTCAAAGGCAAGGCCCTTGGGCGGGATGACCAGGGTGAAGGTTTTTCCATCGCTGGCCATATCGAAAATCTTCGCGCCGAAGTAAGTGCCCGCAACGCGCAGCATCTTCGGCTTCTGCATCACGATGTAGCCGCGGCAGCTCGGAAAATCCTTGGCCACTCCCTCCTTGCTCTTGGACTCCGTCGCTTGAATCTCAACCGTCGCCGTGAAGGAGTTCACTGCATCCCATCGCTCGTTGAGCTGCGCGACCAGTTCGTCGGGCGAGACGGTCTGCGTGACGGCCGGGGTCTTGGGCACGGGAAGCTTGCGGTTCGTGGGCAGAATCCACGAGCAGCCCGCGAGAAGGACCACGGGGAGCGTAGCTACCCAGGGAGCGCAGCGAGCACTCGTCCTCAACGTCCACCCGCTTTCTTCACTGCTTTCCTATAGGCGGCAACGTTGCGATTGTGTTCGTCGAGGGTCGCGGCAAAGATCGACCTGCCCTGAGGATTGTCGTTCGCTGCAACGAAGTAGAGATAGTTCGTCTGCGCCGGCTCCATCGCGGCACGCAGCGACGGCAATCCCGGATTCGCCACCGGGCCCGGTGGGAGCCCAGCGTGCAGATAGGTGTTGTAGGGCGTGTCGCGTTTCAGATCGCTCGCATAGATGGTGCCGCGCCACAGACGCTGCAATTCGAGCCCATAGATCACCGAGGGATCGGTCATCAGCGGCATGTTCTTGGCCAGCCGGTTGGCAAACACGCTTGCCACCAGCGGGCGTTCGGCGTCCACCGCGGTTTCCCGCTCCACGAGCGAAGCAATCGTCACTAGCTTGTGCACATTCCCTGTCAAACCCACCTGCTCTGCTGCCTGGCGAAAGCGCTTCACCATGGCCGTCGCGATCTGTGCCGGCGTCGCCTTCGGTGAAAAGTGATACGTATCTGGGAACAGATAGCCCTCAAGAGTTTTTGCCGAAGGATCAAGATCCGCAACTAAGGCCGTCTGCTGCTTCGCTTCGGCCAGAAACCCCTCCTGTGTGCCAAAGCCTGCCTGTTCCAGTCGCGCGGCGATGTCGAAGATGTTTGCTCCCTCGGGTACCGTCACCGCCTTGGTGTAAACGTCCCCCCGCTCGATCCGCTCATACACCTCAATCACCGTGGCTGGGTGATCGAACTTGTACTCCCCGGCCCGGAGGGTGCCTCGCTTCCAGCTCCGGATCACGTCAAATGCATACCGGCTGCGCACGATCCCGGAGAATTCAAGAATCTTGCCGATGCGCACAGCCGAGCTGCCCGGCGCCACGTCCACCAGCGTTTCGGAGTCTGGCCCAAACGGCATGAGAAACAGCCAATAGCCCGCACCCGTCAGGCCTAATAGAAGAAGAAACGTAAACAGCAGGAATCCCACTCCGCCGCCGCCACGTTTTTTGGTGTTTTTTCGCGCTGGGCGTGCCATCTGCTGCTCGGGGGGACCCTTAAAGAGTAAAGACGCGCCAGAGGGGCCTGTGGATTCTCTACCTTGGCCTATTGTATCTGGGTGCAATACTCCCAACGCGTTCGGCCCGTGCGCTTTAAGCTGGACTTCGGGGAACTGTGACGAATTCCGATCGACCACTGCGCTATCTCGCCCTCGACGTCGGATCGAAACGCATCGGCGTGGCCGTCTCCGACGAGCTGGGCCTCACCGCGCAGCCCGTGTTGACCCTCGAGCGTAAACGCAATCCACGGGATGACCTGCGCTCCCTGGCGCGCCTCGCGCGGCGTTACGGCGTTGCCGGTATCGTCGTCGGTAATCCTCTGCACCTCTCGGGCGAACAGAGCCCGCGGGCCGCAAAAACGCAGGCGTTCGCCGCCGAACTCGGCGAACTGACCGGTCTGCCGATCCACCTGTGGGACGAGCGCCTCACAACCGAAGAAGCGCATCAGATCCTCTACGAAGCTGGCCATACGCGCCAGGAGCATCGCCGCGTAGTCGATCAAGTGGCCGCAGTACTGATCCTGCAGTCTTTCCTTGAGGACCGATAAGGACGAGCGCAGCCCTGAGCCTGCGGCCCCATTTCGGTTCCAAGCTGAATTCCCTTGGTGTATTTCCCGTATAATGAAGTTTCGAGTATCTCCCGCGGATTGAGTCAGACAGCTCCCCGCCATACGGAACCTGAATGCCGGATCACATCAAGAAACAGTTGCTCAAGGAGATTCACGCTCTGGAGCACGAACTCGCCCACGAGCTGCCGGCGGAGATCAAAAAGGCAGCGGCGCTGGGCGACTTGTCAGAAAACGCCGAGTACCATATGGCGAAGCAGCGTCAGACCTTCGTGAACGCGCGGCTTGGCCAGTTGAAGAAGCGCATGGCTGAGCTATCGCTCGTGAACCTGGCCAATATTCCTCACGACAAGGCCGGTTTCGGCTCGACTGTCGTCGTCTACGACTCCACCAAGGACGAGGAGATCGTTTACCGGCTCGTGACCAGCGAAGAGTCGGACGTCTCCAAGGGCCTTATCTCGACCACCTCGCCGATCGGGCGCGGCATCGTTGGTAAGCAGGTCGGCGACACCGCCACCATCGTTACACCCAACGGCAAACGCGAGCTCGAAATCCTGAAACTGACCACGATCCACGACGAAGCGGACGAGGACGAAGAAGAAGAGCAGCAGTAGTTAGGAAGATTCGGAAATGACCTGGACCAGTGCTTTCGGCCGCGCCTGCGGCTGGCTTTTAGACCGCATCGTGTACGGTCTGGCTCTCACCCGCATCTCCCCCAACGTTCTCACCTTCATTGGTCTCGTCATCAACATCGTTGCCGCATTTTTCTTCGGCCACGCCAACGCTGCCAACGCCGGCAGCATGTTCCTGTATGCAGGACTGGTGATCATCGGCGCCGGCATCTTCGACATGGTCGATGGCCGTGTGGCACGCCGCAACAACCAGGTCACGGTCTTCGGGTCGTTCTTCGACTCCGTCATCGACCGCTATTCCGACGTGGTGCTCTTCTTCGGGCTGCTGGTCTACTACGGCCGCATCAACCGCTTCCGGTATGTCGTCCTGGTGGCTTTCGTGATGGTCACCTCGCTCATGGTGAGCTACACGCGCGCCCGCGCCGAGGCCCTGATCGGCAGTTGCAAGGTGGGCTTCATGGAGCGGCCGGAACGCATTGTTCTGATCATTCTGGGCGCGCTGTTCAATCACTGGGGCGTGATGGCGCCGGTGCTGTGGGTGCTCGCCGTACTCTCGACCATCACGGTGATTCACCGCATCCAGTACACCTACTCGCGCACCAAGCACCTCGCGCCGCTGAGCCAGTAGGCGTAGCGCTACTGCCGCTTCTTCCACTCCTCATAGCTCATCCGAGGAATCTGCACAAACGCGTCGCGCGTGCGCACGTAGTTGCCCAGGCCATTCATGCGACCGATGGCGTGCAGCTCTTCCGCTTTGATGTACGGGCCAGCCGGATCGACGTACTTGTCCTCGACGTAGATCGCCACCACCCGCCCGAGAATAATCCGCGAGCGGCCGATCTCCATCGTGGTGTGCTCGCGGCATTCGAGCGCTGCATGGGCCTCGGCAATGCGTGGTACGCGGACAACCTGCGACGGCGTTGTCGAGAATCCGGCAATGTCCGACTCATTGACACCCTCCGGAAAGTCCACCGCGCACACATTCATCTTCTCGGCGATGTCTTCAGTGACCACGTTCACGACGAACTCGCCGGTGCGCCGGATGTTGCGCGCCGTATCCTTAGGCACAAAAGCGCGATCGGTGCGATTCGTTACACCGATGCCGACAATCGGCGGATCGGTACAGAAGTAGTTGAACGCACTGAAGGGCGCGGCATTCAGCCCGCCGTGTTCATCCATGCTGGTGATCAAAGCGATGGGCCGCGGCGCTATCAGGCCAATCAGCAGCTTATAGACCTCGCCGTGCGAGGCTTTTTCCATATCGAATTTCAAATAGCTACTCCGAACAAAACCGTCCCCCACTCTTCGATGGCGGGCTAGCAGGTCAACATCACCGCCGAGCAACCGGGCTTGGTCGGCTTCCACTTGACCAGGAACCTCGTGACTGCCGACGACTCCACCATCTGCATCTTCTCGAACTCCGCGGTCTGCGTGCTGTAGAGCAGCTTGCCGCTCTCGCCTAAAACCGCCAGCTCGGGAACGCCCCTCTTGAGCGGGATCTTGTACCGATCGGCGAGATCGACGTTCTCGTCGAGATGGCCGACGTTCACGTGCACCAATATGAAATTCGATTCCAGGATTGGACGATTCGCGTTGTCATGAAAGTAGATGTCCAGAACCTGGCAATCGCCGCACCAATTTCCGCCGAAATCAATCAGCACGCGCTTGTGCGTGTGAGCTGCCATCTTGATCGCCACAGCAAGGTCTGCGCGCGCCTGTGAAGGATCCGGATAGATCTCGCGGCTCGCCGGGTTCCCTGCGGCCGTCGTCAACACAATTCCCGCAACAACGATCGCCGCTTTGAGAAGTCTCATAGACGGGGAAACCCTCCAGTCGTCACCTTTCTCAGTGTGCCACAAGTGGTATTCGGCATCCCTCTTTCCGGGCGCGACAGCAGGCGGCATCCGGGATACCCTAAAGCACATGGGCACCCTGCGCAGTCGTCTCGAATCGCAAACATATCCCGATCTGGGCACCATGATGGACGGCTATGCGCGGGCCGCAGTCGAGCTGGGCGGCGAGGGCTTCCAGAAAGAGCTCGACTTCACCGCCGACACGATCGACAACCTCGACGAGGTCCTGGTTCTCGTCAGCGAGAGCCCCGATCTCGATCTCGACTTCGAAGTCCGCCTCTGGGGTAGCTACCTGGGCGAGGTTCTGCGCCGCCGCTACAACGGCTCATGGCAGATGACGCCCTACCCTGGCGGGGCAATTGCCGTCCCCTCCGTCGAAGTCCGTGGTTCGCACCTGTTTCCCCTAGTTAAGGTCTATCGCCGGCTCACCATGGGTGAGGAGGAAGACCTCGGCAGCTTCGTGGCCATGGTCACCGAGCGCCTTGGCAGCGCCGCCCGAGTGAACTAGGGCCTGTTCACACCCTGCAACTTCGGTACTGACAGCGCTGGCTCGGACCCGCTCGCCGGGCGCGCTTTGTGCGACAATAGCCTTTGACAGAACGCGCCGGGCAGATCGTGGCGCATGGAGGAATCAACTATGGGTGACCTATTGCAACCATGGCACCTGATCGTGCTGGCCGTTGTAGCCTTTCTCTTGTTTGGCGCCAAGCGGTTGCCGGAATTGGGCAAGGGACTGGGCGAAGGCCTGAAGGGCTTCAAGGAAGGCCTGAAGGGCGTCAGTGAGTCCGCTTCGACGACGACCGCGCAGAGTACCCCGCCTCCGCCGCCAAATTCCACTCCGGCCGACCAGAAGTAGCCTGGGCGAGACGCCCGAGATTCTCGTGGCAGTGCCGAACAGCGCAGCCGCTCTTAGACAACGAAGGCCTGGGTCCTAGCCCAGGCCTTCGTGTTTGTCCCGACAATGCTCTATTGGCGCAGATCGTCTGCCGACGGGTAGTACCCCTTCTTCGCAATTACATCCAGACCCGGGCGCTCCACGCGCACGTCGATGTTGCGGAACTTGCTGTCCAAGACCGATTCATGCGTGGAATAGACCAGGGTGTACTGATTCCTCGCCTCGATGGCAATCTTGGCGTAGCTCTTTTCGATGCCGGTCAGGTTCTTCTCCGAGTCGGGCTGGCCCCCGGTTGCGTAGATATAGTTGACGAGCCGGTTGTCGTACATCTGGAACGGCAGATGGAAGCGGCTCAGATAGCCTTCGCCCCACCGCGCCGAGTCGCCCACCAGCGTTCCCCACACCGCGATGTTGTTGGTTTGCAGATAGCGCAACACGTCGCGATATGTCGCTTTGCTGCCCGCTTCTTTGCCATCCGAGATGACGTAAATAATGCGGCGGCGCCCCTTGGGCCGCGTCGAAAGCTCTTTTGCGGCCGCCAGAATCGCATCGTTCAGCGTGTGAATTTCCTTGGGAATGGTCATGAATGACCCGTTGCCCGCAGAACGCCCGGACTGAAGATTGGGATCGGCACAGTTGCCATTCACGTGCACACCGCAGCTGTCGAACGGACCGCTGTTGATCGGAATGATCTCTTCCGTACCGGAAGCCTTGGTCAACGCCAGCACTGCTGGAACGCGCGCGCTCTGCGCGCCGGTAAATCCGGTCCGCTCTTGCGACCCGTTCGAGTAAGAGAAGATCGCCAGCTCGTCGTAAGGCGTCAGCGCGCCTTGGATCGCACCCAGCGAATCGTTCACGTGCTCCATCACGTCTTTTGTGAGGCTCTGATCGATGACGAATGCGATGGAGAGCGGCATCGGATCCACTGAGAAGACTTTCAGTGGCTGATAGACGCCATTCTCGAAAACCCGGAAATCGCGCCACGTCAGACCCGGGACCAGGTTGCCCTTGGTGTCCTTCACCGTGACGGGAACTTCTACGTAGGTCGTTTGCACGCGAAGTGTATAGCCAATCTGTTCAGCGTTCGCAATGTCCGGCGGCGTGGTCTGGATCGGCTGGCTGGGTTGCGTCGGAGGTGCCTGCGTTGCCGGGGTCTGCGGCGGCTGGTCCGAAGAAGAATTCGGCCCGGCGTTCGCGTCGGATCCAGCGCCAATACCCGGTGTAATGGGCCCTGAGACGTCGGACAAAGGCGTCGGGGACTGCGGGGCCGGAGCATCCGGAACCGATTGCTGTTGCTGCTGGGCCCGAACCGCTCCGCTAAACATCAACCCCGCGCCCAAAATCGCGCCCAGCGCTTTGACCTTGAAACCAGAATTCACAGGTATATCTTCCTCCAAAAACCACATCCCCGCAGGTCTCGGGCCGAACCCGTCCGCCGGACGAAGAACCTTTAGCTTCCAATCACTGTCGCAACAGTTCTTTAGCTATAAGACAGCCGATCCCAAACACAATCTCGCTGCACCGTCAGAGTATCAGACGCGCCACCGCCCCACTGGTTGCCGCGACCAGCATCAAACCGCTGCGATATGCTCTCTTCGTAGACTGTTTCCCGTCTATCTCAACAGATGCGGATTCCCTTTTTGGCTGCAACGCTCTTTCTGACCCTGCCGGTTCTTGCCGTGTCAGGATGGGGACAGCTTGCGCCTTCGCCCGACGCGCCACCGGTCAGCAATGCTCCCGACGCACCACCCGAAGATCAATCGGTCGCAACCTTCAAAATCCAGGTCAATCTGGTTGACCTGTTCTTCACCGTCAAGGACAAGAGCGGTAACCTCGTTCCCCATCTCTCCGAGAATGACTGCTCCGTCGCCGAAGACAAAGTTCCGCAGACACTGAAGCACTTCGTCGCAGAAACCAATCAGGCCCTCACCCTGGGCATTCTGCTCGATACCTCCGGCAGCCAGCAGCGCGTTCTGCCCCTCGAACAGGAGGCAGGCAGCCGCTTTCTTCAGGAGGTTCTGCGCCAGAAAGACGAAGCCTTCCTCGTTTCCTTCGATGTGAACATCGATCTGCTGCAGGACTACACCAACAGCGCACGCATGCTGGCTCACGCCATGGACAAAGCGGAGATCAACACCGCAGGCGGCAATGGCTCAGGCGTTCCTGGCCTCGGCGGCGGTCCCGTCCCCATCCACGGAACACCGAAAGGGACCCTGCTCTACGACGCCATTTACATGGCTTCGAATCAGAAGATGAATCAGGAAGCCGGCCGCAAAGCGATGATCATCCTCACCGACGGCGAGGACGAAGGCAGCTCACATAAGATCACCGAAGCCATCGCTGCCGCTCAGAAAAACAACATCATCATCTACGTCATTCTGATTGCCGACACGGGCTTCTACGGCGGCTTCAACTTCGGCTACAGCGGTTACTCCGCAGGCAAGCGCCTCTCCGACGAGACCGGCGGACGCCTCATCAACGTCGGCAGCAACGGAAACAAGCTTGAAGCCGCCTTCCAGCAGATCCAGGAAGAGCTGCGCACGCAATATGTGGCCAGCTACACGCCGAGCAATACAAAGCAGGACGGTACCTTCCGCCATGTCTCGGTCGACTGCAAGGGTGACGGCATGAAGGTCCAGGTGCGCAAAGGCTACTTTGCGCCATCGCCCGAAAATTAGACGCGATCGCAGCGTTGACCTAACCAGGAGTCGATTGATGAGAGCCGCGCGCGCGCTTGCGGTTGTAATTCTTTGCGCCGGAGTTGTGGCCGTCCCTGCACAACAACCCAATGGAACCGCGGCACAGACCTCTGCCCCTGCGGCAAAGAGCGACGCCCGCGCAAGCGGCGAATTGCGCATAAGCGGCGAGTTAGTGGACAAGCTCGATTCAAAGAGCGCCAAGGTCGGGGACCGCGTCGTTCTCAAGACACGATCGACAGTGCGCACGGACAACGGAGTCGAAATCCCCAAGGGCTCGAAGCTGATCGGGCGCGTCACCGGGGTCGAGTCCGTGGGCGCAACCGAAACCAACGCGCAGATCGCTCTCGCTTTCGATCGTGTGGAGTTGAAAGACGGCGAAGCCCTCTCGCTCCACGGCGAAATCCGGTCGCTCGCTCCCTCTGGTGGTGAGTCGGACAGTGGTGGGCCCGCCGATCCCATGGCCGCCGCACCGAGCAACGTGGCCCCTGGCCATGCACCCGGCGATATGTATGGCTCAACCCCCACCGCGACACCTCCGGCGCAGATTCCAAGGGCAAGACAAGCCGACAGCAGTTCCTCAGTCGTCAACGCCAGCGGAAGTTCAGGCGCGGGCTCGGTCGTTGCTCGCAGCGGCGACCTCGTGATCCGTACCACAGCGATCCCAGGTCTGCTGCTCACCAATCACGAGCAGGCGTCGCCTGCAGCGCAGTCCTCGAGCATTCTGCTCGGCGCCAAACGCGATGTGCATCTTGAGAGCGGGACACGCGTGGTTCTTGCGGTAGTGTGGACCGAGACCACGAAATCTGCCGGAGCCAATTGAAAACGACCAGACGGCGAGCATTCTTACTTCTCTGACGGAAAAATCTACACACCAACCGCCCTAGTTTGTCCTCGCGAAGAGCCTGCATGGGAGATAAGGTCACAGGCAGCCCTGTCCCAAAAAATGAGCGATCTTCCTGTGCATTCGATTCAAATCGAGGTTATGTGGATCGTGCAGCTTGTTCATGAAGCAGATGGCACCGTACGAGCATCATTCAGGTGGAACGCGATGCACGAGCGCGAGTCGGCATGCGGGCGCGGACCCCCGGAGGGTCGCAGGATGAAGATCGCTCTTCTTTGCGCCATGACGTTTGTTACGCTGTCCAGTCTTCCCTTTGCCTCGCATCATGGCGATGCGATTGCGCAAGAGAGCACTAACACCAAGACCGCCGGCAACTCCGGCGTTCCCGGCGCGCGATTGACAGGATCAGCTGCACCGCAACGAATGAGCGAACTCGTCGCGCGATCGGCGAAAACCGGCGATGTGCTCGTGATCGACGCCGGTTCCGCATCCAAATCGGCGCAATAATAGAAGCGCCGCGTGGGCATCTCCCGAGGTAAGGACCTCTGCCCTCCCCTTTTGATTCCGGTCCCCTTTGGGAGATGCCTGTGAGTCTGTCGCTGTGCGAAGCGACGCGCAATCTTCTCAAAAGCGGCTCCTTGCCAAAGCACTAAATTAGCACTCGTGGCAACCAATTCCATGCGTACCGATTCCATTCTCTCTACATGCAAACGAGCGCTGCCGAGGCCGACCGGGCAGCTTTAGATGACCAGCTCCAGCAGAAAAAGCGACGAGCGACACGCAGCGTTCCATGGAGGATGTATGACCCTAGCCAGAACACTTGCCATTGCAGCATTTGCCGTGGCAAGCTTTCCCCTTTTGGCCCAGCAGCCAGGTTCGTCCGGACAGCAACCGGCTCAGCAGCCGGGCGCTCCAGCGATTTCGGCAAACCCGGCGCAAGAGCAGCAATCGGTGTCACCGGAAGCATCCACGCCAACCGCCGCAGCAACGCTAAGCCCCGTGAAAGGCGAGCTGGTGGACAAGCTCGATACCAAGACAGCAAAGACCGGCGATCCCGTCGTGATCAAGACCCAATCAAACATCAAGACCGCAGATGGCACTGAAATCCCCAAAGGCTCAAAACTCGTTGGCCGCGTCACGGGTGTGAAGCCGATCGGCCAGGGAAGCCAGAACTCACAAGTCGCGCTGCAGTTCGATCACGCGGAGTTGCAAAGCGGGCAGGAACTCCCGATCCGCGCGGAGATTCAGGAGCTCTCCTCGTCGGATGGCGGCGCGGCAACCCCCGACACGATGGCCGCTTCCCCCAGTCCGTCGCCATCGATGGGCACGACTGCTCCCGGCGGCAGCATGACCCCAGGCGGCAGTATGAATGGATCGAACGCGGCAACGGCGAGTCCGGCGACCCAGCCCCAGATGGGCGGAGGATCTTCAATTACAGGCTCGACTGGCCCCGCGCCAGGCACCATCGTTGCACGAACCGGCAACATCACGATTCGCGCAACGTCAATTCCGGGTGTGCTGCTCGCGACTAATGCCCCCGGCCAGCAGGACCCCCGCATGGCGCAGTCTTCCGGCGTCCTGCTCGGGCCTCAGCACGACATTCATCTGGATGGCGGAACCCGTGTTGTCGTTGGCGTCTCTGTCACGCGCGCAGGCAATCCAGGCGGAGAGTAATCAGGGACCATAACCGTAGGAAGAACAACCACTTTTTTGGGCAGGGCTAAGGTCCTGCCCCGAAAGTTATCCCCACTCGTGTCTCGTTCTCGATCACTCTGTTACCTGCAGTGTGCGAACGCGTAATCTGGCACGCACTGCGCCTTGTCGCTAGTATCGGCGGTGTCAGGAAAAACTTGAGGAGTCACCTCAAAGAAATTCTATTGACTCGCTCACCTCAGGAAAGGGCGCCGGCCATGTCGAACAACGCCAACGAATTGGAATTCTTTGAAATCAGCCCGCGCTTTCGCCAGACCGTCCAGGATCGCGTCGCTCGCCTCGAGAAAGACGCCAACTGGGACGAGGCACAGATCGCTCACCTCGAGAATCAGGATCATATTCGCCGTCAGATGCGACTGGTGGCCGCGCAACGCGCCGAAGCTCTTCGCATGCGCCTCTTCCTCGATCGAAGCCGCACCAGAATGCCGCAACCGACGATCGCGCTCTAAATTCCGGTTCATGCGAAAGCCGCGCTCCTTCGAGAGCGCGGCTTTTCTCTTTTGCAAACTGTGGAGCACCGGGCGGGGGTTGAACCCGCGAATACAGGTTTTGCAGACCTGCGCGTTAGCCACTTCGCCACCGGTGCCTGAAAGACAGTTCACAGTTCCTAGTTCGCAGTAGGTAGCCGAACCCTGCCGACTATTGAGTGCCTGAACTGTGAACTACGAACTGCAACTAAAAACCCACTCGCCATCGGCGGGTGGGTCCTGGACTTTCCGAATCGTTCGGATCCTAGCCCAACGAACACGCCCGCGTGGCGCAGCTCTGACAGCAGCACTGACAAATCGCGGGTGGGAAGAAACGAGTCATCGAAAACCTTTGTGGCTCGGCGTCGGCCTAACCACGTGAAAGTAGACTAGAACGCACTCGATTGCCTGTCAAGCCGCACTTCTCTGCCCAAGTCGCGCCAACGATTGCTTTGCAGGATCGACAACACGCAACCAAAGTGTTGCGTATTCCTCGGGGTCGCGCTAATATGCAACCCAGAGGTGGCCTATCGATGACCAACCGGATAGAAAAACGGACGGAACTCAGGACCCCGATCTCGCGTGTCTGGCGCGCCCTTACCGACCACCGTGAATTTGGCGCGTGGTTCCTGGTCAAACTGGAATGCCCCTTCCTCGTCGGACAGATAGCCCGCGGTCAGTGCGCCTACCCCGGCTATGAACACGTCATCTGGGAAGCTAAGATCGAAAAGATGGAGCCCGAGAAACTTTTCTCCATCACTTGGCCTCTGGTGGAATTCATCGACAAAGAACGCTACATCGGCGACTACACCGGTGCGCCCCGCACGCTCGTCGAGTTCCGGCTGGAAGCGATGCCCGACGGCACATTGCTCACCCTGACCGAATCCGGATTTGAAAATGTTCCCGCCGCTTGGCGTGACAAGGCCTTCCTTGGCAACGACGGCGGATGGACAGAGCAGATGAAGAACATCGGAAGCTATGTCGCGAAAAACCCCTAGCGTGCGGCATCGCTCTCCAGCCGCTGTGTTCGCGGCCCTGGGCGATCCAACGCGGCTAACCCTCGTAGCGAAGCTGAGCCGGGGAGAGGTCTGTTCCATCTCCCAGCTGACCGCGGGCACGCGGCTCACGCGCCAGGCCGTGACCAAGCATCTCCGCGTGCTCGAGCATGCGGGCATGGTGCGCTGTACGCGACAGGGCCGAGAAAGCCTCTTCGCGCTCGACCCCGAGCCGCTGCAGACCGCCGGCACGTATCTCGAGTCGGTAGCGCAGCAGTGGGATCGCGCGCTCGCTCGTCTCAAAGTCTTCGTCGAGGACGACTGAGCAGACCCGGCACGGCCGCCGATCCTTGTAATCCGGGTAATGGGATAATCCAGGTATGGCTGCCGAGCTGGATTACTTTGTCGTGGACGTCTTCACACGGAGTGCCCTCCAGGGCAACCCGCTCGCGGTCGTCCTCGATTCGACCGGTCTTGCCACCGAACGCAGGCAGGCCGTCGCTCGCGAATTCAATCTGAGTGAAACAACGTTTGTGCAGCGCAGATCCGGAGAGATCGAACGTGGCGAAGGCGTCCGCGTGCGCATCTTCACGACCCAGGAGGAGCTTCCCTTCGCGGGGCATCCGACGCTCGGCACGGCAAGCGTGTTGAAGACACTTGCGCCGGAGGCGATTCGCGACAACATCCTCACCCTCGCACTCAATGTAGGCCCGGTTCCCGTGCGCTTTGATGAGAAACTCGATGGCTCGGGGAGCGTCTTTGGCGAGATGACACAACGCGATCCCGAGTTCGGCGCTGAGCTGGAACCAGACAAAGTCGCCTCGCTCGCCGGTCTCGATCCCGACGACCTCGATCCCAACCTTCCGCCGCAGATTGTCTCCACGGGAAACGCATTCGTGATCGTCGTGCTGCGATCGGTGGATGCACTGGCTCGCCTCAGCGTGAAACACGCGGAAGCTACACCATGGCTGCGCGAGCGCGGTGGCCGATGGTTCTACGTCCTTGCTCCTACAGGTTCGCAGGAACCCTGGTTCCGCGCTCGCATGCAGTTCTACGGTGGAGAAGATCCCGCAACCGGCTCAGCGGCCGGCTGTGCGATCGGCTATCTCGTCGCGCGTGGTGTGATCGCGCCGGGCCAACAAATCCTGCTACAGCAGGGTGTCGAGATCGGCCGGACGAGCAACTTGTTTCTGAGTGCGCAATCGATTGCGGCACGCGTCACCGATGTGCGCGTTGCGGGCAGCACTGTTCTCGTAGCAAAAGGACGCCTTTTCCTGCCGTAATACACATTCTTTCAACAGACTTTAACGTTCACAACCAAAGCGTTATCTTCGCCCTACCGGATTTCCACTTGTTTCATGTTTGTTTTCACTTCAATCTTCGCCACTCTTTCCCTCTTTTCACCGTCCTCAACTGCTCGTACTCTTGCCAAGCATTGAGACATTCGAACGGCGTTTTTGCCGAACTTGCCCGAAGTCAATCAGACACAATCTGACTGCCAACCAGGGCTGTGTTGCGCGAGACTGAAACGCAGATCAAGTGCATCTGTGGGCCAAGCCGCGCCGGAGCCTCATTGCGTCCGCTGTCCAGGAGAAACCATCCCGATCGATCCCGCCCATCGCGCGGGTGCGAGGATGTGCGTTCTCAAGAAGGCAGCAATCATCTTTTGAACTTTAAGGAGTGACTCTCTTCCAATGCGCCCCAAGAAAGTAATTCTTTGCGTCGATGACAACGAACAGGACCTGTCTGTTCTGAAATTCATGCTCTCCACCAACGGATATCGCGTCCTGTCGGCCGCCAACGGCCAGGAGGCAATCGCAGTCTTTGGAGATAACCCCATCGACCTGGTGCTCGCCGATTTCGCCATGCCGCAGATGAATGGCGATCAGCTGATTCGCCGTCTGAAGCAGATGGCCGCGCACATTCCGATGGTCCTGATGGGCGATCCTCAAAAGATGGAAGGGCAGATCCACGGCGCAGATGCCTTTGTCTCCAAGAAGAATTGCTCTCCAATGGAACTGCTCGACTGCATCAAGCAAAAAAGCGCCCGCAAGCGCGGTCCCCGCAAAGGAATTCAGCGTCTGCCGCAGAACGCCGAGTTCGCCGTCGCCTCGTGAATGCGAGCTCATTCCAGACGCGCGATCTGTCACTCGCAAAAGCGCCTTTCACGCGACGCTGTCCTTACTCGCTCTTGACGAGACGACGCACCGGAAGGCATACTCCGCAGCTAGGCGTTTTCGGAAATGATTCTGCTCTCTTGAATCTCTTGCACGGCGTCGATCCAATGGGTGGAGTCGCCTTGGTTTGTTTGGGCTCGGCCGTTTCAATTTCCAAGATGCACACGCCCAGCGGGATCGCCTTTCCCCGACCCGCGGAAGCAGGCTTTATGGATCTCATCCTTGTACGTCTTCTCTTTGTGGCCTTGTTGTCAGGGGTCTGCTACTTCCTTCAGCCCTTTGGGCTTTCGAGCTCGTTCGGCGCGCTCGTCGGTGCGGCCGGTGCGGGCGCAGTCATCGTCTTCGAGTTGCGTGTGCGAGCACTCAGCCTGAAGCGCCTCATCGGAGCCGTCGTCGGCAGCGTGCTGGGTATCTTTGGCGCGGCGCTGTTCTGCCTGGTGCTGCGTTCCGCGCCGCTCGCCGCTTCCACCTCGGCGGTGCTGCAGATCTTCGTTCTGCTTCTGATGACCTACGTCGGCCTGCTCGTGGGCGCCAACAAAGGCGACCTCCTCAATCCGGCTGCACTGGGAGTCTTCTTCAGCGGAGAGCGGCCTGCTAAACAGAGCTCGAAAGTCCTCGACACCAGCGTGATCATCGATGGCCGGATCGCCGACATTGCCGAGGCCGGATTTATCGAAGGCCTGATGGTCGTCCCCGAGTTCGTGCTCCGTGAGTTGCAGATCGTTGCCGACTCCACCGACGGTTCCAAGCGCCAACGCGGCCGCCGCGGTCTCGACATGTTGCAGCGCATGCAGTCCAACACCGGCATTAATGTCCAGATCGTTCCGGATGATTTCCCTTCCATTCGCGAGGTCGATCTGAAGCTCCTCGAGCTGGCCAAAAAGTGGGAAGCCAAGGTCGTCACCAACGACTTCAATCTGAACAAGGTCGCTCATCTGCATCACGTCGACGTGTTGAACATCAACGACCTCGCCAATGCTCTCAAGCCCGTCGTTCTGCCTGGCGAGCGTATGACCGTGCTGATCCTGAAAGAGGGGAAGGAGTACAACCAGGGCGTCGGCT
Source organism: uncultured Occallatibacter sp. (assembly GCA_964585715.1). Classification (GTDB taxonomy): domain Bacteria; phylum Acidobacteriota; class Terriglobia; order Terriglobales; family Acidobacteriaceae; genus Telmatobacter. The sequence continues at coordinate 115 of CAZPEZ010000059.1, read as the reverse complement.
ATTTGGACGACGGCACCATGGTCGTTGTCGATCATGCCCGCCGCATGATCGGAAAGCCGGTCGATATCTCGGTCACGAGCGTCCTGCAGACGGCGAGCGGAAAGATGATCTTCGG
>CAZPEZ010000058.1:15069-32091 GCA_964585715.1 uncultured Occallatibacter sp. | reverse complement strand
CCATGGGGAAGGGCGTGGGCTTGCCAGAGAGCATGCCATACAGGAAGATGGTGCCCCCGTTGGCCGTGGCCTGCGCGAGTGTGTTGATGTAATCGCCACCCACCGGATCGAAGACGATGCGCGCACCCTTACCGCCCGTAATCGATCGCACCCGGGCCACCAGGTCGTCCTCTTCGGTGACGATGACGTGGTCGGCGCCAAGGGCGATCAGCTGATCCTTTTTGGCTGAGGTACGCGTGGTCGCGATAGAGATACCACCCTGTGCCCTGACGATCTGGATGGCCGCGAGCCCAACGGACGAACTGGCGGCGGAGATGACGACGAAGTCGCCGGCAGCCACTTTGCCGAAGGGGACGAGGGCGCCATAGGCGGTGCAGTATTGCATCCAGACAGCGGCGCCCTCGACCGCAGAGAAGGAATCGGGAGCGGCGGCGAGAACGCTGGCAGGAACGACGGCCTCTTCCGCAATCACCGGGTACTGGTTCATCGAGAAACCCGGAATCGTGCCGAAGCGCTTGCCCATGAGAGTGGCATCGACCTCGGAACCAACGGCGATCACCTTTCCGACCGCCTCGTATCCGAGCCCGGAGGGCACGTTCACCTTTTCCATATAGAAGCCGTGATAGTACATGCTCTCAGCTCGATTCAGGCCCACTGCTTCCACCTTCAGCAGAACTTCCCCAGGACCGGGCTGGCGCGCGGCGACGTCTTCGATGTGTAGGACTTCGGGACCACCAAGCTGATTGAAACGGATCGCTCTCGGCATATTCTAGACGTCTCCTGTCGGAAACTAGATGCGGGCTCCCTGAAGCACGTCGCAAAAGTTGCGCGGGCTCGAACGGCGCTTGTGGGACGCAGCCAAAGTCCTCGTCCACATCGAGCCCGAACAAGAACTCCTCAACCCGTCCCACTCCGACAGGTAGCTCCGCCTCCCTGTTCAAAAAAGCAGCAGCTTCCGAAGGAACGACGCCCCGCCTTCAACTCAGTCCATGAGCTCTTCCGCCTGAAGCCGACAATTGAGATCGGCGGACACCAGCCGACACCTGGGAACTGATCCAATTTTCGGTTAGCGATTTGGCATTCGTTGAGAGAACTGCTCTTCGGTCCCGCGGCTACCTCAAAGCCTTTGCGAGTCGAATGAGTCCTTGCCGTATCGCAAGCTCGTCGAATCCGCCGAAGCCGAGGAGCAACGCATTCGGATCAGGACGTCTGAGAGTACATCGATCGACGGCGAGAACCTCGATACCCTGGGCCGCCGCCAGCTCTTCTGCCCGTCGTGACGTCATTCCATTCTTGAGGTACCCGATGGTGTAGAGGCCTGCCCTGACGTTCGAGATCTCAAGCAATCCATCGAGATGTCGCCAGGCTCCTTCAATGAGTGTTGCGAGGCGCTCCGAATACAGATTTCGCATTCTCCGCAGATGACGTGCCAAATGCCCATCCACGATGAAGTCGCAGAGAACCGCCTGGTCAAAGGATGAATTCCGGAAATCGGTTCGGTAGCGAAAACCCTGGAAGAACTCTATTAAGGGCGCAGGCAATACTACGTAGCCCACGCGCAAGGCTGGGAATAGCGTCTTGCTGAACGATCCGATGAAGATAACGCTGGACTGATGATCGAGGCTTTGCAGGGCAGGCACAGGCGGTCCCTCAAACCTGTATTCGCTGTCATAGTCATCTTCGATAACGAAAGCGCCGACGCGAGAGGCCCAGCCAAGAAGGGCCATGCGCCGCTCCAGCGACATCGTTACCCCCAGCGGGAATTGGTGAGCAGGCGTTACGTAAGCTCCCTTCGCATCTGGACAGATCTTGATTCCTGCGGAAACAGACAGCCCTTCATCATTTACTGGCACACCAACAATCCTGGCTCCTACATTGTCAAACGCGATTCTGGCTCCGAAGTATCCAGGATCCTCCATCCATATCGGATCTCCCTTTTTCAAGAGGAGCCGTGCCAGCAGGTCGAGCCCCTGTTGTATTCCGGAAACGACGACTACTTGTTCCGCGGTGCATCGCACTCCGCGTGACGTGCGCAAATACTCGGCGATTGCATCGCGCAATGGCCGATACCCACGGCGATCGGCCTCTTTCTTTAACCATGACCTGAAGTTACGTGCCCGGGTTGCGGCAATTCGTCCCCAAACCTCGGACGGGAATTCGTTGATGGCCGGAACCCCGATCCGAAAGGGGCGAACCCCATCAACAAAAGCCAGGTCGATCCAGGGTTGGGGCCGTTTATATGTCGCGATGACGCGACGAATGTATGCCGGTGTCGCGGTTGGCTGGCGGGCTGGCCGGGGCGCCTCCACACGATTGACCCAGGTACCGTATCCGACGCGAGAGGTGACATAGCCCTCGGCTTGCAAACGCTCGAGAACGCTGACGACTGTGCCCCGGGAAAGTTGATACTGGCTGGCGAAATCTCTGGACGCCGGCAGTCTGGCGCCTGGCGCGAGCCGGCCGTCAAGAATGGCAGAGCGCAGTTCGCCGTACAACCAATTCGTCAGGGTCTGATGGCGCGCCCGGCTCTTGAGCGTGAGCTCAAACGAGCTAATGGCTTTTGGCATCACAAATGGTCCAATACAATTAGCGAAAATGGCTCTTTTCGATGTACCACTGCCGCCATAGTATCAGTTCTGAAACGGAGGAAGCGCAGGCATGGAGCGTAGTTGAGCTTCGGCTTCGCGCAGCGACTCATGGGAGATGGATCGATGAAAGCTGGAGTTTGGTCCTATGGCGTGGCCACTGCTCTCACCGGCATTCTGAATATCGCTTGGGGTGAGTTCGACGCCTCTCATCAACCCATCAAGACGCTGGTGACAAATGTGCCCTGTCAACACATACTGGCATACGTCGCGGGCGTCTGGCTGGTCGCAGCCGGTCTGGCAATCTTGTGGCGGCGCAGCGCAAGGATTGGGGCCGCCGCATCGGCGATCGCTTACCTGATGTTTGTGGGACTTTGGTTCTTTCGGTACTACACCGGGATTCACGCGCTGGGGTGGCGAATCGACGTCTTACTGGGCGTCTCTTTCGGGCTCGGTCAACAGTTATTGCTGGTGGCTCCGGCAGCAATTGTTTACGCGTCCGGCGGCTCACCGGATTCCCCGCTGCAGGCGAGAGCAGCGATCGCGGCACGCTGGATGCTGGGATTGCCTCCTATCGTTTTCGGCTTACTCCACCTCGTCGGCATGCGCGTCTTCGCGGGCATCGTCCCGCACTGGATGTCGTTTGGATTTTTTTGGGCGGGGCTGACCGGAATCGCCTTCATCCTGGCAGGATGTGCAATTTGCTCAAGAATTATGGATGTCCTGGCCGCCAGGCTGCTTGTGTTGATGCTGTTGGTGTTTGAAGGTCTTGTGGAAATACCTCCGATTTTTATCCGACTCCACAATCAAGCAACTTGGGGCGCCGCCGTATACAACCTGACTGCGATAGGGGCATGCTGGATATTCGCCGAGTTTGTCGCGAGCCGCGCAAATCGAGGACGAATCAGCCCCGCGGAAAATGTCGCCACGTCACAGCCCGATCGAGTGGTTGCGTGATTGGGTAACGCGTAGTCGTCGACGAACACTAGGGTTGACTCCGTCTCGGTTGATGACTTCAGGCCAAATCGCTCATCCAGCGTCGGTTTGAGGTCTCCGGATGGATTAGTACCGACAAACTCCTTTGCTCAACCTATCTTTTGGACTCAATGAGCGCAACTTCGCCGAGTCGCCCAGGAACCATAAATCGAATTCTGGCCGAATCACTACACAAATCAAGCAAGAACGCCCGCCCCCCCCGTGACCACCGTGCATCGATCCCTTCTCTCCCTTTGCAGAGTATTTCCATCGAAACGCGCACACTCGCCTCAGAATCCTTTTCTACATCGGAGACTCGTATGCCCGATGCAACCCACAATGCGCCTGCCCGCTCCAACCCCGCCGTCGCCCGCTGCTGCTTTGCTCGTTACCGGGTCTACCAACAAGCCCGCGCCCGAGGCAAAGGCGAGCTCTTCGCCGGGATGGACGCCGCGCAAGAGTACCGGCAGAGCCTGCCCGCCCTCGACAGCATCGAGGCCGTTCGCGATTTCATCGCATGTGTCGCCCAAGGCATGCTTCTTGGAGCCATCACCGGGCCGGACGGCGCTCGCTTCCTCTATGCCGCGCAGATCGCCAGCGGTGCCCTGCGCCGCCAGACCGCGCAACAACCTCCCGCCGCCTGACCCTACCCCCCGGGGGTCGATTCACCGTCCCTTCGCATTTTTGGGTAAGTCAAGAACCAAGCCGCTCCGGTCCAAAATGACCTCCAACACGGAAGCTGCTTTATCGATGCGCGTATGAATTCGGCAACCCTTTATCCGCGTCCCCTCATCGAACTGGACGAAGTCCGCATTGCGAGGGATCACCCTGCAAACACCAACCCGATTCCTGTCTTTCATCGTCTTGATCTGCGCCTGCGGCCTGCCTGCTCTGGCAGACCCGATACCCGTTCGCCATCAACAGGGCACCGTACACGGCTTCCTTGAGTTGCGCTCGGACGATGGGCGAGTGCTTGCTTCAGGAGACATCGTTCAGGTCGCCCGCGGCGATCAAGTCACCGCGCGCGTCCTCTTCCGCTTTAAAGATGGCTCCATCGACGATGAAACCACCGTCTTTTCGCAACGCCGCACGTTCCGTCTCATCTCCGATCGCCGTATCCAGAAAGGCCCATTCTTCCCTCATCCAATGGATATCTTGATCGACGCACGCAAGAACCAGATCACAGAGCGATCCACAGGAAAAGATGGCAAAGAAGAGATGATTACCAGCCATCTCGACCTGCCGGCCGATCTGGCCAACGGGATGGTTCCCCTCATCGTCGAAAACATCTCGCCCGCTGCGCCCCAGACCACTGTCCCCATGCTCGTCGCTACACCCAAACCGCGCGTGGTGAAACTTGTGATCTCACCCCAGGTCGAAGATACCTTCTCAGTCGCCGGGGCCTCTAACCGGGGCCTCCATTTCGAGATCAAGATCGACCTCGGGGGCGTGGCAGGGGTGTTGGCGCCTATGATCGGGAAGCAACCCCCAGACATTCAGCTCTGGATCGTCGGCGGCGAAGCGGCGACCTTCCTCAGAGAACACGGTCCAATCTATCCGGATGGCCCATCCCTGAACATCGAACTCACAAGCCCCGTCTGGTCGGACTTGCCCGCGCAAAGCAAATAGCACGAACTGTGCGTGACCAACAGAAGTGGCGGCGTTGCAGCATCTGCCCTGGTCCCTGCCCCTCATAGGTTGTTCCACGGCCTCTTCAGAATCCGAGGGTTGCGCCGCACTTCCTCATCGTAGGCAAGAAGATCAACGAGATCGAAGCGCGCTTTCGCCACGCCGTCCTTCGCGTGCCCCGGGTTCTGCGTCGCCACATGAATCCACTCATGCAGAATCACACGAGCCATGGCCTCGCCCATTAAGGTGTCGCGGCGATTCCGATCCATTCCCAGCACCACCGGCCCCAGCTCCAGCGCAATCTGCGTGCAGTCCACATGAATGAACGGCTCAATGCGCCCGTGCACGCGCCACACCCAACCCAGCGCCGTCAGCGATGCCGTGCGCTCCGTCGATACCAGCGAGCAGGTCCCGTGCAGATACACAGAGATCGGCTGGATTACAGAGATCCCGCCCTTGATCGCGTCGCCGCGCAGAAGCTCCGCTCCCGCAAGCGCAGGCACTGTCGCGCTCTCGCTTCGAGCGCCTCTCTTCAAAGCATCGAATAGTGCGCTCCACTCTGCATCGGGCATGTTCCGCTCTGCAAAGATAACCAGCGTTGTTTTGGTCTCCTGTGGCCCGGCTTGTGCAAACACTTTGTCCCGAGCGCACGAAGACAGCATGAAGGCAATCGACATTAGAAACATAACCGGCACCCGAGACCGGCGGGGAAGCTCGACTCTCATGATGCAAGTCTGTTCTCGCTTCTTACATCTGTCCAATGGATTGTCGTGATATGATCGATCTCGTTCAGAGATGAATCTGGAGATGTTCTTGATTTCCCTCTCCGTTGCTCTGAACCGGCAATCAGTGGTCGGCGCTCTCATGCACTGATCGTGCATGTCACCCGCTTCCGCGCGCTATCCGCTTCTTGCCTTCAATTTCGGAGGGTCGGATGGAAGTCCGCCAGCTTCAGATCTTTCGCATTCTCGCCGCAGAGTTGAACTTCACGCGCACCGCCCAGCGCGTCAACACCGTGCAGTCCAATGTCACCGCACAGATCAAATCTCTCGAAGAAGAGTTGGGCGTGCCCCTGTTCGACCGCCTCGGCCGCCGCGTCACACTCACCGACGCTGGCCGCCGCTTTCAGCCCTTCGCCGAACAAGCGCTCATCGCCATGGAGCAGGGCCAGCGCGCCATCCGCCACGGAGCCGAGCCCAGCGGCCCCCTCCGCATCAGCGCTCCAGAAAGCATCCTCACTTACCGCCTGCCGCAGGTATTGCGCGTCTTTCGCCGCCGCTTTCCCAACGTCGAACTTGTCTTCGTTCCCCACATCGGCACCATCGATAGTTCCGAGCTCGATACCGGCAAGATCGATCTTGCCTTCGATATGTGCGACTCTCCCTCTAACCCCTCCTACCGCGTGCTGAAGCTTCGCACCGAGAGAATCTTCCTCATCGGCGACTCGAACCATCCTCTCGTGAGCCGCCGCACCGTTAAACCATCCGATCTCACCGGCCAGAGCCTCTTGCTCACCGAGGCGGGATGCGGCTATCGCGCCAAACTCGATCGCGCACTCGCCCTCCAGAACGTGAGACCAGGCATTATTACGGAATTCTCAAGTGTCGAAGCCATGAAAGAGTGTGTCCGCGTCGGCATGGGACTCGCACTTCTTCCCGCCATCGTGGTCGCGCGCGAGCTTCGCTCTCAGCAATTCAAGGCAGTGCACTGGACTGGACCTTCTCTCGACATCGGAACCCACATCCACTGGCACAAAGACAAATGGGTCTCGCCAGCGATGGCTGCCTTCCTCGAAATCGTCGAGGCCCACTCGGACGAGTCCACTTCCGTCGCCTGACAGAGCGAAATCCAAATCACCAACGATGCCGTTTTCTAGTCCCTAGTCCCTAGTCCCTAGTCCCTGCGGGGTCCCCGGCGACAGGTCTTCGTCGCTGGGGTGACTCACACCAGTCCCAGCTTCAACAAGCTCTCCGCCGTCGCCACGATCGCCTCTTCCACCGGCCTCGGCGACCACCCCAGCAAGCGCTTCGCTTTTTCGCTCGTTGCGTTCTTATGCTTTCCCAACTCGGGCACAATCTGCCGCACCTCCGGATTGATCAAGGCAAAAATCCGCACAAACCAGTCCGGCAGCTCACGGTGCGGTGCACGCTTCGCCGCTGCTCCCATGCGTTTCTTCAAAATCCCCGCGATATCCCCCAGCGAAACGAAATCCCCCGCCGTCGCAAGAAACCGCTCCCCCTTTGCCGCAGGATGCGTCATCGCCCGCAGATGCAGATCTGCCACATCCCGCACGTCGACCACCCCAAACCACATCCGCGGAAATCCTGGCATCGACCCATCCAGCATCCGCTTCACCAGAAGAATCGATGTCGCGAAGTCCTGCCCCAGCACCGGCCCGCATACCGCAACCGGATTCACCACCGCCAACTCCAGCCCGCCGCCTTCTTTCGCAATCAAATCCCACGCGGCCCGCTCCGCCAGCGTTTTGGATCTCACATAGGCCGTCAACTCCGCGCTCGTCAGATCGGTCCAGTTCCTCTCATCGTACGGCGCCTGCTGCGGTGCTAGCCCGTACCCCACCGCCGCAAACGACGACGTCTGCACCACGCGCTTCACTCCGGCATCGCGCGCCGCACGCAGCACGCGCAAAGCCCCCTCGCGCGCCGGCACAATCAGCTCGTCCTGGTGTTTCGGAACCTTGGGCGGGAACGGCGAAGCCACGTGCAACGCGTACTCGCAACCCGTCACAGCCTGCTTCCAGCCCTCATCCTTCATCAGGTCCGCAGCGAAGAACGTCAGTTGCTCGCCCGGCTCCGCGCCGCCCTGCTTCAGAGCAGCACGTACCTCCGGCTCTCGGCGAAGATCCCGCACCGTTGTCCGCACCGTTTGACCCGCCGCCAAAAGCTGCAGAATGATATGGCTCCCAATAAAACCCGAGCCGCCCGTCACCAGAACAGTGCTCATCTCTCTCGCCTCCTGCTTTCACTTTTAGCGCCGCCTGCCTGTCAGTTTCATTGTCTTTCTGAATTAGATCGAACGTTCGTTCTATCAGATTCTAAAATTCATCGAATCTTTGAAGAATCTGCCCTCTATTCCTCGGCGATCGCCGTCCAGACCGTCTCTGCGATACTCCTCAGCGTCGGACGCGAGAACTCGGTGGACGACTTCGCCAGGCTTGCCGCCAGTCCCAGGGTCAGGCTATCGATCGCTTCGGCCGGCAAATCTCTCAGTATTCCGCCGTGCTTCTTCGGACGCATCCACTTAATAATCCGCTTCATCGTCGGATCCTTGGCGTCTTTCTCGTCGCCGCCAGCCGTCTTGCAATACGGAGAATTCAGATACTGCTCCAAAAAGCGCGCTTCCTTGGTATGAGTGCGGTAAAAATCATAAGCATTCAGCCAGATATGCAGCAGAGCCTCGCGCGCGCTCATTCGCTCCGAATACCCCTTGAAGAAGGCTTCGTGCTTGATTCTCTCCACATGCTCATACACTGCGCGAATCAACGCATCTTTACTCGCAAAGTAGTGATAGATCACGCCCGGGCTCGCTCCCGACCTCCTGGCCAGCACTGACATGGGTGCATCGTGGAAACCGCGCTTCACAACCAAATCAAGCATCGCCTCCAGAATCGCCTCTCGCTTGTCGATTTTCTTGCTCACTCTCGCATTCGCCTCAAATAGAACGATCATTCTAGCACTCAGTTGGACTCAATCCGGGAGCGCCGTGTCAATGCCCTTGACGGCAAACCACAATCGCTCTCCGTCCCGCGCTCCGGGATTGTCCCTCGTCATGTCTTGCCCCTTTGTCCCCTGCGCGTATTAGCATGGTCAGGTCCAGGCAAGACCGCTTTCCGCATATCCGGAGGAGATCAGATGGTCACGCGACGTGAATTCGCCGTAGGAGCTGCGAGCATCGCCCTAGCTAGTTCCGCCAAAAGCTACAGTCAGATCCTCGGTTCCAACGAGCGCCTCAACTTCGCAGTAATTGGCCTCAACAGCCGCGCCTACGCCCACCTTTCCAGTCTCCAGGCCAACCGCTCTGCTGCGCGCATTTCGCATGTCTGCGATGTCGAGACGAATATCATGGCCAAGTTCGCCGACGCCACCACCAGGCAGATGGGCGAAGCCCCGAAGACAGAACAGGACTTCCGCAAGATTCTCGAGCATAAGGACGTCGACGCCATCACCATCGCTACGCCTGATCACTGGCATGCGCCCATGGCCATCCTCGGCCTCCAGGCCGGCAAACACGTCTACGTTGAAAAGCCCTGCAGCCACAACCCGGGCGAAGGCGCACTGCTTGTCCGCGCTCAACAGAAATACGGCAAGCTCGTGCAGATGGGAACGCAGCAGCGTTCGTCGCCGCACACCATCGAAATCGTCCAGAATATCCATTCCGGCCTCATCGGCCGCTCCTACTACGCCAAGGCCTGGTACAACAACACGCGCAAATCGATCGGCGTCGGCAAAGATGCTCCCGTCCCTCCCACACTCGACTGGGATCTCTGGCAGGGCCCTGCGCCGCGCCATTCGTACAAAGACAACGTCCAGCCCTACAACTGGCATTGGTTCCACATCTGGGGCACCGGCGAAACCCTCAATAACGGCACGCATGAAGTCGACGTCTGCCGCTGGGCTCTCGATGTCGACTATCCAAATCGCGTCACTGCCCCCGGAGGCCGCTATGCCTACAAAGATGACTGGCAGTTCTACGACACCCTGACCACCAGCTTCGAATACGCCGACAAAATGCTCTCCTGGGAGAGCACCAGCTGCAATGGGTTGCGCTACTTCAATCGCGGCCGCGGCTCTCTCATCGAAGGCACCAACGGCACTGTCCTAGTCGATCGAGACGGCTATGAGATCTACGACCTCAACGGAAAAAGGACCGGTGAATTCAAGGTAGCCAAAACCCCGACCTCCACCGCGGACCTGATCGGCGCCGACTCCATGACCGACGCTCACTTCGCGAACTTCATCGCTGGCATTCGCACTGGAGCCCGACTCAATGCGCCCGTCGCCATCGGCAACGTCGCCGTCACCATGCTCCAGTTGTCCAATATCGCTTGGCGCGTGAATCGCGAGCTGAACCTCGATCCCGCCGTTGGCAAAATCCAGAACGATCCCGAAGCCATGAAGTTCTGGGACCGCGACTACGAACCCGGTTGGGAACCAAAGGTGTAGGATCCGAGGCGCTCAAATGACCAAAAACATCTCCCGCCGCACTTTCCTACAATCCTCCGCGATCGGCGTCACCGCGCTCGCTGTTCCCGCGCTGCCTGCGCTCGCCGCCGCCCCCAAAGCCGCCTCCGGCGCACTCTCGCCCATCCGCCTCGGCCTCGCCAGCTACACCTTTCGCAACTTCACGCGCGCTCAGATGATCGCCTGGACGAAGCAACTGGACCTCACTGGCCTCAACGCCAAAGACACGAAGGACCATCTCCCCATGGATCCCGCCGCCGAAGCGCAGGCCGTCTCCGACTACGAGGCCGCCGGCATCCATCTCCACGCTGCCGGCACCGTCTACTTTCCCAAAGACGAAGACGACGACATTCGTGCCAAGTTCGAGTACGCAAAGCGCGCCGGCATTAAGGTCATCATTGCCGGCGATCCCCTCCCGGCTGCGCTTCCGCGCATCGAAAAGTTCGTCAAGGAATACGACATTCGCTTCGCCATTCACAACCATGGCCCCGAGGACAAGATCTTCCCGTCACCCCTCGATGTCCTCAAAGCCGTCGAATCAATGGACCCGCGTATGGGCTGCTGCATCGACGTCGGTCATTGCGCACGCGCCGGCACCGACGTTGTCGAGGCCATTCAGGCCGCCGGCCCGCGTCTCTTCAACATGCACATGAAAGACCTCACCGACCTCAGTGTCAAAGAGAGCCAGGTCTCCGTCGGTCAGGGCAGGATGCCTGTGCGTGAAATCTTCGAGGCCCTCATCAAGATCAACTATCCCGGCTGGGTCGACCTCGAGTACGAGGTTCACAGTGACGATCCGATGCCCGGCGTCACCGAGAGCTTCGCCTATATGCGCGGTGTCCTCTCCGGCATGGGCTACAACAGGCACGAGCCCGCCACCGCCTAAATGCTCTGACAACGATTAAGGATGGGCCACAACCTATTCCCTATTCCCTGTTTCTCCTCACTCCGCCCGCAGCGCCTCCGCCGGATTCACCGACGCGGTCCGCCGCGACGAAATGTAGCTCGCCAGCACCGCTGCCCCGCAGAGCGCCACGACGCCGCACCCATACGTCATCGGGTCGAGGGGGCTGACATGAAACAGCAATGATCGCAGCAGCCGCGTCGCCCCCGCGGCCATCAGCAATCCGCACACCACCCCGCTCCCAGCCAGCAGCATTCCTTGCCGCACAAACATGCCCGTAATGTCGTTCCTCTGCGCTCCCAGCGCGATGCGAATTCCAATCTCGCGCCTGCGTTGCGACGCCGAATACGCAATCACGCCGTACAAGCCCACCACACCCAGCAGCAGCGCGATCGATGCCGCCACTCCCAGCATCACCAGCGTGAAAGACGTCCGCCCCATCGACCGCGAATAGAAATACTCCTCCGTGTGCACATCGCTCACCGGCAGATTCGCGTCCACCGACCAGATTGCCTGCCGCACATCTTTCATGAAGCTCTCTGACCCCGCGCGCGGACTCCGGATCGCGTAGGTCACATAGCGCCGCACAAACTCATCCTGCCCCTCAAAGTGGTTTTCAATGATCGGCCAATAGGCAGTCGTCGGCGCATCCTTGTTCATCCCTTGGTCGTGCAAGCTGCCCGTCACGCCCACAATCTCGCGCCAATCGTCCTTCGTCCCCACACGAACATGCTTGCCCAATGCATTGGCTGGACTGCCCCAGTACTCCCGCGCAAAGTTCTCCGAGAGAATCGCCACTGGCCGCCGTTCATACAGATCGGCCCACGTGTAGTCCCGTCCTGTCAACAGCGGAATCCCCATCGTCTTGAAGAATCCCGGAGAAACGAATTTGAAGTGGCGCAAGGGCGGCATCGATCCGTCCGCATAGCTCTTGTCCTGGGCCATCACCGGATCCTGCCAGCCGTTGTCATCCATCGGCACCGAATTTGTGATCGCTACCGACGTCACCCCGGGCACACCCTCGATCTTGTGCAGGATCGCCTCTTGCCTCCCCACCACATCCTGGGCCTTCGGCACCTCCGCATCCGGAATCGATAACGTCAACGTCTGAATCCCCGCTGTCGTATCGAACCCCGCATCCACCTGCGTCAGCGCGCGAAACGTACGAATCATCAGTCCCGAACAGATCAGCAGCACAAAAGCCAGGCTCACTTGCACCACCACCAACGTGTTCCGCGTGCGGTGCCGTTCTCGACCCAGGCTCACGTTGCGCCCGCCCTCGCGCAGTCCTGTTCCCGTCCGCGTGCCGGCATAGCGCAGCGCCGGAATCGATCCAAACAGCAGACTGCACAGCAGCGACACCCCAACTGTAAAGACCAGCACTGTCCAGTCAATCCCGATGTCCTGCAAGCGCGGCAGCCCTTGCGGAGCAATCGCAATCAGAAGCCGCAATGCGCCCCACGCCAGTCCCAGGCCCAATACGCTGCCCAACGCCCCTAGCAACACGCTCTCCAGTAGAAAATCGCGAACGATCCTCGAGCGGCTCGCACCCAGTGCCGCCCGCACCGCCAGTTCCTGGTGCCGCCCTTCGGCGCGCACCAGCAGCAGATTCGCCACATTCGCGCACGCAATCAGCAGCACCCCCCCGATCGAACCCATCAACACCCAGAGCAACTTCCCCACATCGCCCACCACAACTTGGCTCAGCGTTTGCACCTTGGGGCCCAGCCGTGCCTTGTTGAACAGGTCCAAGCTGAATCCCGGCGGCGCAGGAAAGCTCTTCCACACCGTCGGTATCAGGCGTGCAATATCCGCATTCGCCGTTGCCAGCGTCACTCCCGGTCTCAGGCGAGCAATGCCGTCATAGCTGAATTGGCCGAGCGTTGTCTTGTTGCGATCGAGTTGGATGGGCAGAAACAGCGACGGCTGCTCGCCGTCGAGAAAACGGAACTTCTGCGGCATCACACCAATCACGGTCCGCGCCTTGCCGTCTAGGGTGATCGTCCTTCCCACGATCGACGGATCGCTCCCGAACCGCCGCTGCCAGTACCCGTAATCCAGCATCACCGTGTCCGCCGCATTGGGCGCTGCGTCTGCGCGGTTGAACCAGCGCCCCAACATCGGCGCGACCCCCAAAATCGGCAGCACGCCGTCCGTCACATCCAGCGCATGCACCTGCTCCGGATTCCCCTGACCCGTTACCGCCACGGAATCGCCCTGGTACATTCCAACGTCCTGGAAGACGCGATTCTGCTCGCGATAGATAAAGTAGTTCGAAGGCGCCATGTTCACGTCGTCGATGTTCAGGCCTGGCGCCGTGTGCCACACGCCCACCAGCCTCTCCGCATGTGGATACGGCAGTGGCTTCAACAGCACACTTTCCACCACACTGAACACGGCGACGTTCGCGCCGACTCCAGCTCCGAGTGTGATCAGCGTGACGATGGTGAACAGCGGCGTGCGCCACAGCCTGCGCAGGACCTGTTTCAATTGGCTGATTCCTGAATTCATGGGGCGTGACCTCCCGCGGAGATGGGGCAATCCTCCGGCGTCCAGCGCGGCCGGCTGTCTCGGATACGCGACCCGGCTCCTTCAGGTTCCCCCCACGCCTACCCTGCAGCCAAATGTCTGTGACGAACAGAATTCCATCCCGCGCCCGCGCGAACTCAGCTCTTCGACTTGGACTTGAGGTCATCCACCGCTAGTGTGCTGTCTCTGAAGGACACAACATAAGTAAAGGTGTCATTCTGAGCGAACGGGGCCCCGAACGTTCTTCATGGGGTCCCCAGGAAGCGATCTTTGCTTCTTGGGGCAGAGTTCGGGGGTGGTGAGCCGAAGAATCTGCATTTTCACCATACTGGATTCCGTGAAGAGCTTCTGGGACACCGCGCTAGGAGCTTGTTCCCTCGGTCCCCTGCTCCCTATTCCCTGTCTTTTTCACTCCGCCCGCAATGCTTGCACCGGGTTCACCGACGCAGCCCGACGCGCCGGAATGAATGCCGCGAGCAATGCGACAAGGCCGATCAGCATGATGCCGCCCGCATATACACCGGGATCGGCAAACGTGATCCCAAATAGTTCACTGCGCAGCGCGCGCGAGGCCAACATCGCCAGCGGCACCGTCACAGCAACCGAACTTCCCGCCAGAATCAGGACCTCGCGCACGATCAGCCCGATCAAACTACCGCGCTGTGCTCCCAGCGCCATGCGGATTCCAATCTCACGCGTGCGCTGCGCGGTCGTATACGCAAGAATGCCATACAGCCCAATCCCGGCGAGCACCGCCGCCAAAACCCCAAACGCCGTCGCTAGCAATGCAATCGTCCGCTCATTCTGGATGCTGTCATCGATCTGCTGGGTCATGGTGCCTGCGTTGTCCATCACCAGCTTCGGGTTGATGTTCGCAATTGCTGTCCGCACACCATTGGTTGCAGCATCCGGCGCCTGCCACGTGTGTACGTAGAACGTCAGCGCGTTCGGTTTTTCTGCCTGGACAAACGGAACGTAGCACATCGCGGTGGCCGGATCGCGTACGGTCGTGTGCTTCACATCGCGTACCACCCCGACAATCGTCGCGTCGGTTCCTGGCCGTCGCGGCCGGCTCACGTGCCTCCCCAAGGCCGCGTTCGGACTCGCAAAGAAATGCCGCGCAAAACTCTCGTTCACAACCGCCACTTTGGTCGCCGTCGCTGTATCGGAAGTGTTGAAATAGCGCCCGGCAATCAGCGGCACACCCAGTGTCTGCAGATACCCATCGCTCACCCACGGCAGCTCGACATCGAACTCCTCATCCGGCTTCGGTGTGTAGCCGCTCACCACGACGTCTCCCGCCCGGTTATCGTTGGCGAGGTCGCGATCGTTCGTTGCCCCCACGGCCTTCACTCCGGGGAGCGCCGCGATTGCATCCAGCACGCGTTGCTCCACAGGCACAATTGCGGTCTGTCCATACCCGGCCATCTGCGGCGCAAGATCGAAGCTCAGGAGTCGCTCTGTGGCAAATCCCGCGTCCACACTACGCAGATTCTGGATCGTGCGAACAAAAAGCCCTGCGCCAATCATCAGGAGCAGGCTGAATCCGATCTGCAAAGCCACGCACGTGCGGCGAAATCGAACGGAGCTCCCCATGCCGGTTCCGGTCTGCTGCTTCAACGCATCCATCAGCCGCGGGTTCCAGAACTGCACCGCTGGCGCGAGGCTGAACAATAGGCTCGCGACGACCGTCGCAACTGCGGTGAGGCCGAGAACGCGCCAGTCCAGCGTTGCCGAGAAAACAGTCTCGTCCGGCGACCGGCCGGCCATCCACTGGATGAGAAAATGCAGCGCCCTCGGCGCAAGCAGCAGACCCAGCACCGCTCCTCCCAATCCCACCAGCATCCCCTCCGCCAAAAGCTGCCGGAGGATCTGTCCGTTCGTCGCGCCCAGCGAATACCGTACGGAGAACTCCCGCACGCGCGTCGCCGCCCGCACCAGCAGTAGGCTGGCAACATTCACAATCGCCATCGCCACAACCAGCAGCACCATGGCCATCACAATCGTCAGCGGCCTCTCCACGTCGCCTCTCACGGGCGAGAAGCCCTTCGCGCCGGCCTCAACATTCAGATGAGCTGAGTCGATGTATCGCTTGCGCGCTCGGTCCGACTGATCGTCGAGTTGCGGAAACTCCGCTTTCCGCAGCGAGAGAAACAGAGCATTCAGCGAAGCTTCGGCCTGCGCCTGCGTCACCCCGTCGCGCAGGCGTCCAGCCAGATTGATCCAGTACGCGCGCCGATCGTTCAGATACGACCACTCCGGCTCAATGACGCCCTGCATCGTAATTGGCACGTACACAGCCGGCATGCGTCCCACACTACACTGTGAAATCCGGGAGCCGCCACCCCCACAATGGTGAACGGCGTCCCGTTGATCGTCAGCGTCTTGCCAATCACTGGCGCTTCGGCCAGGTGTGTCTTCCAGTAGTCGAAGCTCAGCACTGCGACCGGATTCGCGCCTGCACTGGTTTCATCGCTCGCCAGAAACAGTCGGCCCACGGCTGGCCGTACGCCGAGCATCTCAAAATAATTCCCGCTCACCATTTCTGCTAATACAATCTCCGCGCGATCGTTCCACGTCACACCCACGCTGTCTGGTGCAGATGCAATCAGACCGCTCAGAGTCTTGTTCTTCTCGCGCAGATCCCGGAACATTGGATACGAGAATTCGTGCGTATGCCCTGGGCTGTTGCCGCCCTCCGAATGATGATGTCCCTGATGGTCACCGGCAAAGCTCAACACAAGCAAGCTGTCGGGCTCGCGGACCGGCAGCGCGCGCAGAAGCGCCTGATCTAGCAGGCTGAAGATCGCCGTCATCGCACCGATCGCCAACGCCATCGTCAGCATCGTGACCGCCGCAAATCCCGGATTGCGCCAAGCGCCACGCATCCCGTAGCGCACATCGCGCACCAGATTGTCGAACCACGCGATACGGTTCCGCAGATGAAACCGCTCTTGCGCCACGCCGACACTGCCGAATTCTACGCGCGCCTGGCGCCGCGCCTCTTCTTCGTCCACACCCTCGCTCTTCAGCTCGGCGGCTTCCAGTTCCAGATGTGCCTTGATCTCCTCCGCAAAGTCCTTGCCGCTCCGCTTGCGCCGCAACATCCTCATGCCTCCTTGCGTGCTGTCGGTGTACCCTCGGACTCGCGACCGCTCGCTCGTTCCCTCGCGCCCTATTCCCTATTCCCTAGTCCCTG
>CAZPEZ010000058.1:0-14969 GCA_964585715.1 uncultured Occallatibacter sp. | reverse complement strand
GCATCCGCGAAGTCTCGCCCTCGCACCAGCCGTGCATTCAGCGTGTGCATATAACCCGCACTCACGTGGCGCTCATCTACTTCGTTGTGCTCCCCGTGATCTGGACGCGGCGGAAAATGAATCCGGTCAGTGCTGCAATCGCATTGCGCCGGGATCAGGCTGGTCATGCTCGCCGATTCCACGCCGGGCAGGCCCGTCACGCGCCGAATAACCTCCTCCCGCAGCGCTGCCATCTGCGCCTTGCTCGGATAGACCGACCCCGGCGCCATCACCCGCACTGTTGCGAGATGGTTTGGATCGAAGCCCAGCGGTACATGCAGGAGCCGATACAAACTCTGCCCCAGCAAACCCGCACCTTCCAGCAGCACCACTGCGACCGCCAGCTCAACCACCACCAGGTTTGCACCCAGCCGGCGCCACAAGGCACTCGCGGATCCACGATCGCCGGCGGCCAGGCCATCGCGCACCTTCTGGAACGAAAGCCGCAGGACCGCTGTCCCCGCCAGCAGCAATGCCGTCGCCAGCACGTCCACGCAAGCAAACAATACGGTGTGCGGATTCATGTTCACGCCTTCCAGGAAAGGCATATACGCAGCCATGTCCTGCGGCACCAGACCTGCCAGCAGGCGCATGAGCAGTGCGGCCACGCCCAGGCCCACCGCTCCGCCCATCAATGCCAGCAGCATTCCTTCCACCACGAACTGCCCCACCAGCCGCCCTTGCGTCGCCCCCAGCGCGCCCCGCACGGCAACTTCACGTCTCCTGCTCTCAGAACGCACCAGCACCAGGCTCGCC
Source organism: uncultured Occallatibacter sp. (assembly GCA_964585715.1). Classification (GTDB taxonomy): domain Bacteria; phylum Acidobacteriota; class Terriglobia; order Terriglobales; family Acidobacteriaceae; genus Telmatobacter. The sequence goes on along the minus strand of CAZPEZ010000058.1, from coordinate 14,174 downwards.
ACATTCACGCACGCGATCACCAACAGCAGGCCGGCGGCGCCCAGCAGCGTCAGCAGAATCGGCCGAACTTCGCCGACGAAAACTTCCGCCAACGGAACCACCTGAGCAGCCAGTTCCCGGCCGGGGGTCGGGTATTGCTTCTGAATTTGCTTGGCGACCGCCGTCATCTCGGCTTGCGCCGATTGCGTACTCACCCCATCGCGCAGTCTTCCGACTCCAAAGAAGTTATAGAAATTGCGCGTGCGCTCGTGCGGCGACAGTGTGTTGATCGGAACCCAGAACTCCGCGTTTCTGCTGAGCGCAAACGAGAACGAGCGCGGCAAAACTCCGATGATCGTGTACGCCTCGTTATCGAGAGAAACCGTCTGGCCCACGATATCGCTGCGCGCGCCGAATCGGTGCAGCCAGGCTCCGTAGCTCACCAGCGCTATATTCGGCCCGCCCAGCCTGTCCTCGCCCGCATTGAAGTCGCGCCCCAGAGATGGCTGCACTTCCAGCGTCCTGAAGAATCCCCCGCTCACACGCGCGCCCGTCACCGGTTCCGATCCCTCGTGCGTGCGCAGCAGGTAACCGGCTCCGCTATACACGTCCAGTGAGAGAAGCGATTTGTTCAGTCTCTGCCAATCGAGAAAATCCGAATACGAGAGCGGCCATAGCGGGGACTCGGTGCTGCTTTCGTTCACCGACATCACCCGGCTCGGATCCGCATAGGGCAACGGTTCCAGCAGCGCCGCATCCACAAATGCGAAGATCGCCACGCTCGCACCAATCCCCAGCGCCAGCACCGCCATCGCCGTCAGCGTGAAGCCCTGATTCCTCACCAGCTGCCGAAGAGCAAACTGCAAATCGCGTACCAGGTTGTCGAACCACGCGACGCGATTGCGTAGATGAAATTGTTCTTGCGCCGTGCCGACATTGCCGAATCCCACGCGCGCCTGGCGCCGCGCCTCTTCCTCGCCCAGACCTTCGCTCTTCAGCTCGGCGGCCTCCAGTTCTAGATGCGCCTTGATCTCCTCGGCAAAATCCGCTTCGCTCCGCTCCCGTCTCATGCCTGGTCCTCTTGATCCCTATTCCCTACTCCCTGTTTTAGTCACTCGGTCCGCAACGCCTTCATCGGATCGACGCTCGCCGCTCGCCGCGCCGGGGCCGCACTCGCCGCCAGAGCCACCGCCGCGACTCCCAGCATCGCCAGCAGATAGTTCAGCGCATCCAGTGGCTTCACCCCATAGAGAGAAGATTCGAGGCCACGCCCCACGAGAATCGCCAGAGGAACGCCGATCGCGATTCCCGCCAAGGTGAGCCATAGGCTGTCCTTGAGAATCATCCACACAACCTGGCCACGCCGCGCACCCAGGGCCATCCGGACGCCGATCTCCGCCGTGCGCGTGCTGACCCGAAAGGCAAGCGTCCCATACAACCCAGTGGCCACCAGAACCACGGCCAGCAAACCGAAGAACTCGGCCAGCCGCGCAAACATAACCTGCTGCGCGATGGTCTCGTCATATTGATCGCGCTGCAGCATCGGCTTGATCAGCGGCAGATTCGGATCCATCTCCTGCACCGCCCTTTGCGCAGAAGGTAAGATCGCCAATGGCTTCCCGTGTACACGCAGTTCCACGTTCATCGCGCCAATGATCGGGATCTGGGCGTACATGTACCACGCCATGGCAATCGGCTTTTCGACGATGCTGCGGTATTTGTGATCGCGCACCACCCCCACAATCGTCATCTGATAAGGGAAACCCGCGGGCCCAATGATGTGCCCAAGCGGATTCTGATTGGGAAGAAACCGCTTCGCGAACTCCTCGTTGATGATGCCTACGTGCGAGGAATCCGCAGTGTCCGATTCCAAAAAATCGCGCCCTTGTAGCACCGGCACCCCGAGCGTTTGAAAGAACTCCGGACCGGCAACGTTGCTGCGAACCGTTCGCGCTTCTCCATTGGCCACATCGGGAAGCTTGCCATCCACAAGCATGTCGCTGTTGTTCGACGACCCACTGCCGAGTCGCTCTCCCATGATGGTCACCGATTCGACGCCCGGCAATCTCCGCAGCTTCTCCATCAGGTTCCGATAGAACGCAACACCCTCGGGAACGGATTGAATGTTGGGCTTGATGCCGAACACCACCAGCCCATTGGTCGAAAAGCCGAGAGGCGTGGCCTCCAGATTCTGCAGCGTCCGCAGCAGTAGGACTGCACCCACCAGCAGCACGAGGCACAGCGCCATCTGCATCGTCACAATGGTTCTGCCTGTCCTCGTCTTGCCGGAGTCTGCACTGCTCGCAGCGGCCGATGTCTTCAACGCCACCGTAGGCGCGGCAGAGAGCGCAACCCGCAGCGGAGCCAGGCCGAAAAGAAGCGCCGCGACCACCAATATCCCCAGGGTGAATAAGAGGACGGTCTGATCGGGCGCCAGGCTCGATTCAATCTGTGCCCACGCACCCAGTGCCTTCGTGGCCCACACCGCAAACAGCCACGCCAACACGCCACCTCCCATAACCAGCAGCGCGCTCTCGGTCACCAACTGCCCGAACAGTGCAGAGCGTCCTGCACCCAGCGCCAGCCGCACCGAGAACTCGCGCTGTCGCGCCGTATTCCGCGCCAGCAGCAGCATCACAACATTGGTCAGCGCAATCAGCAGCACCGACGCGACCAATGCCATCATGATCTTCAGCGGCTTGCCGTATGCCGTCTCGTATCCGGGAAAACTCTTCGCATCCTGAAAGCTCAGCACCGGAAGCTTCTCTTCCGGTTCCGGATTGCCCAGGCCGACGTAGGCCCCCCGCTGAAACACTGGTTGCAGTTGGCTAATCGCCTGCGTCTTGGTGACACCGGGCGCGAGCCTGCCGAGAAGCCGCAGGCACCACCAGGTATTGTTCTGGAGGTAGACCCTCCCGCTGTCCAGCGGGTTTCCCCACGCATTCAACTCCGGCCGGCTCTGGAGCGGGAGCCAGAAATCGGTCGACCCGCCCTCTTCCACGCCCTCGAAGCCGGCCTGCGCGATGCCCACAATCGTCATGGGAACTGCGTTCACATGGAAGGTCTTCCCCATCACGTCCACGCTACGCGCAAAGCGCCGGGTCCAGTAGTTGTAACTGATCACAGCAAGCGGAGCATGGTCTGATTCATCCTGATTCGTAAATCCACGCCCGCGGATTAGCTTCACACCCAGCCCAGAGAAGAAATTGCCGCTCACCATGTCGCCTTCCGCCTCTTCCGGCGCAGTCCCGTAGCGTACAGCAACTTTGCTCGACGAAAGCGGCACGTAAGCGATCAGATCCGACAACGCTTGGTTTTGCGTGCGCAGAATATCGAACACCGAATACGAGAACGTCACGTTCGTGTCGATTGTGCCGGTATGCTTCGGCGGATTGCTGGTGCGCAAATAGACCAGGCGAGCAGGATCGTTCACCGGCAGCGATCGCAACAACACCGCATTCATAACGCTGAACACCGCTGTGTTCGCTCCCACACCGAGCCCGAGCGTCAGGATCGCGCTGAGCGCGAACCCCGGACTTTGCAGCAGCGAACGGAACCCAAAACGCAGGTCGCGGATCAGCTTGTCGAGACCCTGCCAACGGCCCTGCAGATTGAACCGCTCCCGCACGACACCGACGTTGCCGAACTCCACCCGCGCTCTGCGCTGCGCCGCTTCTTCACTCAACCCTTCGCTCTTCAAATCGGAGGCCTCCATCTCCAGATGCGCCTGGATCTCTTCGGCAAAGTCCTTGACGCTCCGCTTGCGCCCGAACATCTTCATGCCTCCTCACCGCTCGTTTCCGCTCCGCCAAGAATCAGCCCTACTGCGCGCGTCAGCTTCTCCCACTCGCTCGTCTTCTCCAGCAGCTGCGCGCGTCCCTTCGCCGTCAGCGAATAGAACCGAGCTTTGCGATTGTTCTCGCTCACACCCCATTTCGCGCTGATCCATTTCTTGTCTTCGAGGCGTTGCAGGGACAGATAGAGCGATCCGTGATCGACAAAAAACACTTCTTCCGATTGGCGCTGAATGACGCGCGCAATCCCTTGCCCATGGCAGGAGCCCATCACCAGTGTCTTTAGGATCAGAAGGTCGAGTGTGCCCTGCAGCAGGGCGATCCGTTCGTCGTTGGTCCGTTGGGTAGTCATCCGACCCAAGCCTCGCAGCGCTTGGGTCGGATGTCAACCCATCTGTGACGAATCGCTCCGCCCGACGCGTCCGAGGTTCACGGCATCAAACCGCGATACTCTTGCCTGCGCAATAAACACGAAGCGCCTCACTGCATCCAAGGCAGGAGGCGCTGCGCGCTACTCGTTTAGATCTCTCAGGTTCGCAACTGCTGTGTCAGGAAAGACCTAAAGGGATGTCCCCAGATCCGAGCTGATGACGTTGAATGCTGTATTGATCTCCGTAGCCAATCCCTGCATGGCAGCCACCGCTCCGAAAGCGATTAAGGCTACCGTAAGCGCATACTCGACCAGATCTTGTCCCTCGTTCTCCCTCAAGATAATGGTAAGAAACTGCCGCAATGCGATCATGCTCTATCTCCTTGGCCGTATATCGAACCGGCCGGTCTACGCACCGATCTCGAGGGGGAAGAACACCACGCTACGCTCTGGTGCAGCAAGCGGCAATTCCCTTTCGGTGCCTTCTGGCGGTGCCTAAGGTTCTGAGTTTCTGGTTACGTGCCCACGCTGGCCAGCGGATCATCCCGCTCCACAATTGAATCGACTGAGGGAAGCGCTTCTTATTCCCTCTTAGTCGTCGTGCCGGTGCTTGTGAACCACATACCGCCCGATCATCCAACCCACAGCGCTGCCCACGAGCACATCCGATGGAAAATGCTGTCGCGCCAGCACCCGTGCGGCACTCACGCCCGCCGCCAGCCCATAGGCCGTGATCTGCGTGAGCGCTCCCTGATACTCCGACGCAATCACTGCCGCCGACGACCACGCAATCATGCTGTGATTGGATGGAAACGAAGAATCCGTCCCTACGCTGGTCTGAAAGAACCTGCCCTTCGCGTTGTCGACCGTCGGCCTCTCCCGCAATGAAATCAGCTTCGCGACCTCCGACACCGCAAGGCTGTCCAGAATCGCCTCGCCTCCCAGAATCCCAGTCGATGTTGCGTGTTCGTCGTGGTGGATCGCGCCAAGCCCGTAGAGGATCGCCGGTGCCGCGATGAAACCTCCCATCAGGCCAGTCGACGCCGTCGAGGCCTGATTGTTCAGCGATGTGTTCACCACCTTCGACGACGACATCACCTGATGATCCGTCGTCACAGCCGCCGTCGTCGCCAGAACCAGCAGCACCGGGCCCACGGCATTCGACTCATTCAGTCGCGTCGGACTCGTCCAGATCGCCTCTTGGTCCTTGAGCAGATTGCGCGGAGTGTTGCGCAGCGAAACCGCATCGCTTGCCTCCTCCTTACCCTCGGATGACACCTGCGGCGCATCCGGCAACGGAGAAGTCTGACTCTGGCAGCGGGCCCGCTGCGGAAGCGCACTCACAAGTAAACCAGCGAAGAGAAAGTGCCGCGAAGACCGGCACCAGGCCTTACTGAAACGTCGCACAATACTCAGATGCTAAATCACGTAAACCAAGCATGTTAGATGAACGAAACGTCATCTTTGATCACATGCCGAGCGCATCTCCGCGAGATACACTTCGACGTAATCGAGGTAATTCTGGGCGTACTCCAAAATCAGCGCGCGGTCGCTGTCTCCGAGCTCCCGTCGCAGTTTGCCTGGCACCCCAGCCCACAAAGTTCGCGGCGGCACCACGGTATGTTCCGGGAGTACAGCTCCCGCGGCAAGAATCGAGCCCTCCCCAATCCGGCAATCGTTCAGGATCGTCACTCCCATCCCGATCAACACTGCATCTTCAACCACACATCCATGAACCGTCGCATTGTGCCCGATCGTCACCCAGTCACCCACTGTCACCGAATAAAGATTGCGCTGCCCGTGCAGTACGCAGCAGTCCTGCACATTCGAGTTAGCGCCCACACGGATCGAATGCACATCTCCGCGCAGCACCGCGTTCATCCACACCGAGGAACGCTCGCCCAGCACAATGTCGCCCAGTACCTGCGCGGAAACGTCCACATAACAGCTTTCAGGAATCTTGGGAGTGTGGCCCCGCCAGCACCGAATCATCGACGCTCAACCTCAGGGGTCAGTCTAGCCCATTGCTGGAAGAGGAGAGGCCAGGAACATTTAGACAGTAATCAACAAAGCCGAGCCCGATTGTGCGCCAGGTCAAAATACCCTATCTCCACCAATTTCGGGCCAAATCAGCCCGAAAGTCCAAAGTTTCCAGTATCATAGTTGAAGCCCATTGGCAGGTTTGGAGGTGGGACCCTTTGGCAGAGGTTCGCGTTCAAGAAGGTGAACCGCTCGAAAACGCTCTGCGCCGGTTTAAGCGGAAGGTTCAGACAGAGGACATCATCAAGGAAGTGAAGCGTCACTCCTACTACCTGAAGCCCGGTGAGAAGCGCCGCGTCAAAGCAGCACTGGCGCGCAAGCGGAATCGTAAGAAGGCTCGGAAAGAGCAGGACTAAGTAAGAAGTTGAAACCAAACTGAATCGCGATGAGCTTTTCGCTGTCTCTTGCTGGGAAGTGGCGAATAGACACGAAGCTCAACTTAGCTCATCGCGGTTCTTCACTCTTGTGCCTCTCCTCCGGCGCCACGCGGTGGAAAGCAACTCAGTCGCTCACATCATCCGAGCGACTTTCTCTTCCTTAGCCGCTCCCTTTCTTGCGGCCCGGGCCCCTTTGAGCAAGGTACGACAAAGACAGGGAACGGGACCGGCAAGCTTTCGCGAAAATGGCCGATTTCTACAGTGTCTCTGCTTTGGGGAACGGCCATGGTATATACCGATCGAATTTTGATATGTGTGGATTGCGGCGCGGAGTTCGTGTTCACCGCCGGCGAACAGGTCTTCTTCAACGACAAACAGTTCAGGAATGACCCCAAACGATGTAAACAGTGCAAGGCAAAGCGGAGCTCAGGAACACGGGTAAGAGCAGAGACGCGCACCACATGTTCCGAATGTGGCGAGGAGACAACCGTCCCCTTCAAGCCCACCCAGAACCGGCCTGTGCTCTGCCGTTCTTGCTTCCAGAAAAATCAGAAGACGCCCGACGCGCCGCCACGGCCTACGACAGACCCGAGCTGAACAACAGATCGCCTCGAAACTCCGAGGGAAAGCCTGCAGCCCGCACCAGCGTGGCCAGTTGCGCCCAATGGCGCTGCCCGTGAAACAGCGCATGGCCCAGCACCTTGCGCCGCGAGAATGTCCGCCTGTCCGGCGGCAGCCAGGGAACATCCAGGGTATACGGCGCTTCCCAGTTCTCCTGCGGATTCGCGAGCACCCTCCGGTAAATTGGACCCGCCTTCAAGTGCAGCTCAAACAACGCCCCCAACGGCCCCGCAGGAACTGCCTCTCTCGGCGTCTCCGGCACACCCCCTAAGCGCTCTGCCCAGCGCAACTCCGCTCCCCAGATGTGGCGCACTAGATCTTGCACCGTGGCCGCGCCGCCAATCCCGCACGGTAGCTCCAGCAGCCCCGGATTCTTCTCCAGATGCGTCCTCCAAAAGTTCGAGGCTTCGTCGTTCCACACCAGCAGCTCTTCCATCTCCACCGCAACGCTCATGCTTTGCTCCTCAGCGCCTTATGCCCGATATCATGCCGGAAATAGATCCCCTCGAATTGCACCTCTGCGATGGCCTGATACGCGCGGGCGAGCGACTCCTGCAGCGAATCCCCCGTTGCCGCCGCGCACAGCACGCGTCCTCCGCTCGTCACCAGCTGATTACCCAGCTTCGCGGTTCCGGAATGAAACACCTGCACGCCCGGCACCATCGCCGCATTCGTCAGCCCGCACACCGGCAGTCCCGTCTTGTAACTCCCCGGATATCCTGCGGAGCTCGCCACCACACACGCTGCCGCGCCAGGACTCCACCGCAGCGTCGTCTCTGCCAGTTTCCCATCGATGCACGCTTCGAGCGCATCCACTAGGTCCGACTCCAGCCGCATCAAAATCGCCTGCGTCTCCGGATCGCCGAACCGCGCGTTGAACTCCAGCACCTCGGGCCCACGCGGCGTCATCATCAGCCCGCAATACAGCACACCCACAAACGGCGTGCCTTCTTCCGCCATCCCGCGCACCGTGGGCTTCGCAATATGGTGCAGAATCCACTCCTTCATCTGCGGCTCGAGCAACTCGTCCTTCGAGTACGCGCCCATCCCGCCCGTGTTCGGCCCCGTATCGCCCTCGCCGACCCGCTTATGATCCTGCGCCGGGACCAGAGGCTCTACGTGGTTCCCATCGCTCAGGCAGAGAAAGCTGACCTCCTCGCCTTGCAGAAACTCCTCCAGCACCACCTGCCTCGACGCCTCGCCCAACAGCGACCCTTCGAAGAGTCTGTGCGCCGCTTCCAGTGCCGTGGCGCGCGAGTCGCAGATGATCACGCCCTTTCCCGCCGCCAGCCCATCCGCCTTCACCACAATCGGTGGATGAAAAAACGAGATTGCCTTCTCCAGCTCGTTCGTATGCGCGCACACGGCATACTTCGCGGTCGGAATCTGGTGCCGCTTCATGAACTCCTTGGCGAACGCTTTGCTCGACTCCAGCTGCGCCGCCGCCTGCGAAGGCCCAAACGCGCGCAGCCCTCGCTGCTGCAACGCATCCACGATCCCCAGCGACAACGGCAGCTCCGGCCCTACGATCGTCAGCCCGGGCGCCTCCGCCTCCACCACGCGCACCATATCGTCCAGGCTCTTCAAGTCCACTGGGACGCAGCGCGCGACTTGCGCCATCCCACCATTGCCTGGCGCACACACCACTTCTGTGACGCGCGGGCTGCGCGCCACCGCCCAGGCCAGCGCATGTTCTCGCCCCCCCGCGCCCAGAATCAGAACTTTCATTCGCTGTAAACCTTCCCCCGAACTTCCCCAAGCCGGAAAAACAAGGATCGGCAATGAGACCGGCTCAAGTCAAACGCTGCGTCTTACGAAAACGAGCGCGCCGCAAGCTCTCCTATACTGAGGCGTGAACTGCGTCATCACAGTTCATCGTTCAACACGCGCATGGTCGACACCCGCATCAAGCCCCTCCGCGAACAGCTCGCCGAACACGAACGCCGCCTCGCGCAGCGCCGCTCCTTCGTCCGAAATCAGACCATCGGCCTCGTCCTCCTCGCCGCAATCATCCTTGCCTGGTGGCTCTTCCACACCAATCCCAAATGGATCTTCCCTCCCGGCTGGTGGCGCCTATGACGACTGCGTCGAGCAGCCCTTTGGATGAGAGTCGTTGCCCTCTAGCGGTGCTGCTCCTCGGCCCCACCGGCTCCGGCAAGACCGCGCTCTCTCTCGCCCTCGCCGAACACTTCCACGGCGAAATCGTCTCCTGCGACTCTGTCGCCGTCTATCGCAGCATGGACCTCGGCACCGCCAAGCCCACACCCGAAGAGCGCACCCGCGTCCCCCACCACCTCATCGACATCGTCGATCCCGACCAGCCCTTCACCGCCGGCGAATACTCGCGCCGCGCTCGTGCCGCCCTCCACGACATCGCCTCACGCGGCAAACTCCCCATCGTGACGGGAGGAACAGGCCTCTATCTCCGCGCTCTCACCGAAGGCCTCTTCGCCGGACCCGCACGCCAAGAAGGTCTCCGCCAGCGCCTCCGCCGCAGCGCCGATCGGCACAAGGCGTCCTGGCTCTACAAGCTTCTCGTCCGCCTCGATCCCGCCTCCGCTGCACGCATCCACGCCAACGACACACCCAAGCTCATCCGCGCCATCGAAGTCTGCCTCGCCGCCCGCAAACCACTATCGCAGGTTCTCTCCGGCGAAAAGAAGAGCGACCGCCTCACCGGCTTCCGCCTCCTGCGCATCGGCCTCAACCCGCCCCGTGCAGCCTTGTACGACCGTCTCAACCAGCGCTGCTCCGCCATGTTCGCACAAGGACTGATTCCGGAAACCCGCGCTCTCCTCGCCTGTTACGGACCCATCAAGATGCTGGACTCGCTCGGCTATCGTCAGGCGCTGTCCGTTCTCCTCAAGGGCATCAGTGAAAAAGTCGCCCTCGCTGAAGCTCAGCAAGGCCATCGCAACTACGCCAAACGCCAACTCACCTGGTTCCGCCGCGAACCCGGCGTCCACTGGATCGAAGCCTTCGGCGACGACCCCGCCACCATCGCCGCATCCAGCGAGCTCATCCGATGCGCACTTGCACCTACAACCTGAGCCGCTGTTGTCTCTGAATGTCATCGCCTTGCACCCTTTTCCGCTGACAACGGCTCTTTCCTAGTGGAGCAGTTCTAAGCCCTCCCTAGAGCTCCAGTAAACTAAGTCACGAAACGCGCGTCCCGCATCGACCCGCCGCGCCGAAACGGAGTCACCCTTGCCCGACACGAGTACAGAAGCCATTTTTGACGTAGCCATCATCGGCAGCGGTCCCGCCGGCTACACCGCGGCCATTCGCGGCGGCCAGCTCGGCCTCAAAGTCGCGCTCATCGAGAAGGACAGCGTCCTCGGCGGCACCTGCCTCCACGTCGGTTGCATCCCCACCAAAACGCTGCTCTTCAACGCCGAGCTCTGGGATCACCTCAAGCACGCCACCGAATTCGGCATCGACAACGTCCCCGCCCCGCAGCTCAACTGGGAAAACGTCCTCAAGCGCAAGACCGCCATCGTCGACAAACACACCAAGGGCCTTGGCTTCCTCATGAAGAAGAACAAGGTGACCGTGGTCTCCGGCTTCGCTCAGCTCAACGGCCCCGCCAAAGATGGCCTCCACGCACTTTCCCTCACCGCGGCCGATGGCACGAAGAGCGAGCTCAAAGCCAAGAACATCATCCTCGCCACTGGCTCCTCCGCCAAAACCATCTTCGGCCTCGCGCCCGACGACCGCATCCTCACCAACATCGAAATCCTCTCCATTCCCCAGGTACCGAAATCCCTCATCGTCATCGGCGCTGGCGCAGTCGGCGTCGAGTTCGCTTCCATCTTCCGCAGCTACGGCTCCGAAATCACCATCGTTGAATTCCTGCCGCGCATCATGCCGCCCGAAGACGAAGACATCTCCAAGGAGCTCACCCGCCTCTTCAAGAAGCGCGGCATCGACATCAACACCAGCTGCAAAGTCGAGAAAGTCGAAAAGACCGCAACCGGCGTCCGCGTCACCTGGACCACCGCCAGCGGCAACACCATCGAGAAGGAAGCCGAGAAGGTCCTCGTCGCTGTCGGCCGCGCGCCACGCACCGAAGGCGTCGGCATCGAGAAAACCAAAATCGAACTCGATCGCGGCTTCATCAAGGTCAATGAAGCCCAGCAGACCGCCGAGCCCGGCATCTACGCCATCGGCGACATCGTCGCCGGCTTCCCGCAGCTTGCCCATGTCGGCGGCATGAGCGGCATCGTCGCCGTCACCCACATCGCCGGTCGCACCTTCCGCCCCGTGCGTCGCGAACGCATTCCCGCCTGCACTTACTCCGATCCCCAAATCGGCTCTGCAGGACTCACTGAAGCTCAGGCAAGAGAAACAGGCCACGAAGTCAAAATCGGCAAATTCCCCTTCGCCGGCAATTCAAAGGCCACCATCGTCGACAGCCACGACGGCTTCGTCAAGATCGTCGCCGATGCCAAATACGGGGAGCTCCTCGGCGTACACATCATCGGCCCCTCAGCCACCGAGCTCATCGCTGAAGCCGTCGCCGTCATGGAACTCGAAGGCACCGTCGACCACCTGATGTTCACCATCCACGCCCACCCCACGCTGAGCGAAGCGATGCTCGACGCCTACGCCGCCGTCGAAGGCATGGCCATCAACGCCTAGATCCATGTGCCACCCCCACAGGGGAGTCGACCGTCGCAAAAAAGACTGTGCATGCCCTGTTGCGCGTGGGACGAGGACGAATGCCTAGCAAAGCGCCGACTACAGCGATCCCTGAGTTGATGTATTCCGAAACCCGCGCTCATGAGAAGCCCTCATTATGGGTCCGCCTAATTGAAAAGCGTACTCGCGCGACTTTCGTGTCATCGCACACTATCTTTAGTCCATCGGAGAGTCGTGTGCCCGAAACAACCCACCACGCGCCCGCCCACTCAAGCCCCGCCGTCGCCCGCTCGGATCGTAGGCCCCTCCCCCCGGGGTCGGTTCTCCGTCTCTTCGCCTTTGGCCAGATGGCCCATGTCTCGCGCATGCCCCAGCCAAGGTGCCATTCAACCCGCTCCACGAGCGGCTGCGAGCGCTGTTCGCTGTTCCAAAAAGAAACATCTGTGCAAATCCCGTCCCGCAATTACTACTGCCTTCACATTAGTCATTAACAGACGATTAATTTATTGGGAATTCCACGTAAAAAGATGTAGGATTCTCCATTCGCTCGTCGCAAGGGAGTCCTATGAAGGCCGGTTTCCTCTCCGCATCGCTCACACTTGCCTGCCTCGCGCTGACAGCGCCCGCATCGCCGGGCGCGCAACATACGCAGCAGTCGACTCTCGTAGCCGCACATCAAGACAACAATGCTCAACCGCCGAGCGCCCCGAATATTGACGCGGTCACAAAACTCGCCGCGGCCGGCGACCCCGTCGCGCAGAACAACCTCGGCTTCTACTACGCCGCCGGCAGAGGTGTTCCGCAGAGCTATCAGCAAGCCCTCAAGTGGCTCACTGCGGCAGCTTCCACAGGCTTTGCTCCCGCTGAGGTCAATCTCGCCGTCCTCTATGAAAAAGGATGGTCCGGCAAGGTCGATCTCGAGCGCGCGATGCACTGGTATCTCTCTGCGGCCGAGCACGGCAGCGCCGCCGCGCAGTGCAAACTCGGTAACTTCTACCACTCGGCACGCGGCGTCCCACGCGATGACGCCGCGGCGGCAGAGTGGTATCGCAAGGCTGCCGAACAGGGAAATGCGGCCGCAGAAAACAACCTCGGGGCCATGTACCACCACGGCTTCGGTGTTGCTCAGGACTACGCCCAGGCGCTCGATTGGTACCGGAAGGCCGCGGCACAGGGCCTCGCTGAAGCCGCGAGCAATGTGGGCGTGATGTACGAGGACGGCCTCGGCGTCGAGAAGGACTATGCGAGAGCGGCAGCCTTTTACCGCGACGCGGCGATGCACGGTGCAAGCCGTGGTCAGTTCAACCTCGCCAACATGTATTCCTCCGGTCGCGGCGTTCCCCTCGATTACATCACCGCATATATGTGGTTCAGCCGGGCAGCCTCCGCCGGCGATTCACTCGCCGCGCGCAGTCTTAAGAGTCTCGCGACCGTGATGACCCCCCATCAGAAAGAGCAGGCTCAGGAGCGCCTGGCCGAGGGCGAGGACGCCAGTCTCTCCGAGACACGCCCGCATCCCTTCGACCCCGATACCTTGAACCAAAAGTAAGCAGTCGTCGAAGGCGTAGCTACCCGCCCCTGAAAATGGCCGGGGAACTGGGTGCCCCATCCTTGCGCGGAGTACCCGGGGTCCCCAACGACAGGTCCTCGTCGTTGGGCGCGCAAGGGTGGGAAAGCACGATCCCCTTCCGGCCTCTTTACGCCACCGAGCAGTACAATTCCCTCGATGCCCGACACCTCACCCCTCACCCGCCGCACCTTCCTCCGCGGCGCCGCCGCAACATCTCTCGCTCTCGCTGGCCCAGACATTGCCCGCGCCGCACCTGCTCCACCGCTCCGGGGCCGCTTTCTCACCCACGTCTCTGTCGTCCGTGTGAATCAGATCGAAGTCAGACCCACCTGCAACATCGGGGAAGACGAAGCCTCTGACAATCGCCCCGAGCGCATTCGTTCCCGTCGCGACGCTTTCGCCCGCGGCTGCCCCAACGGCACAATGACTTGGGCCATCAGCTGGCTCGCCCTCAAAGACGACCGCAAGGAATATCAGGAAGCCCGCAAACTCCTCGCCTCTTACCACGACCGCTATGGCGACGAGATCACCTTCATTCCCGGCGGCTACTTCGCTCCCATGTACAACACGCGCGAAGACATCCGCCGCACCATCAACGACGCGCTCGCACAGATCTCCGGCATCGTCGGCTCCGGCTATCGTCCTCAATCGCTCATCGCCGGCTTCATGGACGCCGAGAATCAACGCCTGCTGGTTGCCGATCAGGGCATCCACGTCTGCCAGGGTCAGATCTGGAGCCAGCACGCCATCGACAACGGCGATGGCGACGGCGGCATCTGCTA
>CAZPEZ010000057.1:0-32263 GCA_964585715.1 uncultured Occallatibacter sp. | reverse complement strand
GAATCGGTTGGGGCAGCGGGCTCGTGGTGCATCCTCTGCATGAGGAACAGACCGCCGAGAATCAAAACGAATAGCACGAGCGACACGAGCACGATGTGCGGCGCGAAGCGCCAAAGCCGCCGGGTGCGAACCTCGCCGCGAAGTGCCTCAACAACGTCGTTTCCGCTTTGAAAACGGGCTCTTGGTTCTCGCTGGAGACACTTGAGGATCACCAACTCAAAGTGGCGGTCGACATCGGGAACCAATCGGTGCGGCGGGGCCGGATCTGCCCTGAGACGGCTGACTGCAACCGACAGCGGCGAAGAGCCCTCAAAAGGTCTTACGCCCGTGGCCATCTGATAGAGGACGAGGCCAAGTGAATAGACATCCGAGGCGGGCGTCAGTTCTTGGTCCTCGACCTGTTCCGGCGACATGTAAGCAGGGGTACCCAGGACTTCGCCTGTACCGGTCACATCGTGAGAGGCGTTGAGATCATGGCTCGAGTGCAACGCGAGTCCAAAGTCTGTAATGGCGACGCGAAGACCCTGCGTGCGTGGAACAAGGTGCACGTTGCCGGGCTTGAAATCGCGATGCACTATGCCAGCGGCATGCGCAGCTCCAAGGCCGGCCGCCATCTGCAACGCGATTGGAACGGCCTCTGCAGCGCGCACGCGCGGGTTGCGTTTCAGGAATTCGGCCAGGGTTTCTCCCTCGAGCAGCTCCATGACGACGAAAACCATGGCGTCCTTGCCCAACGGTCCTTCGTTGTTCCGGGAATGCCAGAACAGCTCATAAATTCTGCATACGTTCGGGTGGGTGACCTGGCGTGCGAGGTGTACCTCGCGCTTGAACCGTTCCAGGGACTTCTCGTCGTGAAGCAATTCACTGCGAATGGACTTCAAGGCTACGCGTTCGCGAAGCTCGAGATCTTCTGCCTCGTAGACCTCACCCATGCCTCCTCGGGCCAGAAACCGGAGGACGCGGAATCGCGAGGCAACGACATCGCCGCTGGCAAAGGACTGGCGCGGCTCTTCAGAAGCGGACGTGAGCGCGGACCAGCGGTTGGAGAGCAAACCTCCAGATTCGACGTGGTGGGCGAGCAATCGCTCCACCTCGGTCCGCACTTGAGAATCGATCTCATTCGCCTCCAGGTACGAAGAACGCTCGGCGGGCGCTTTTTCGAGCGCGCCTTCGAAGAGCTCTTTCACCCTCTCCCATTGTTGCGGCGTGAAATCCATTTGGCCCTTCGCGTTGCTCGACGGATTCTTCGTTCACAAAAGAATCGGTGAAGCATGACCCCGTTTTCTCGATTTCGTCGCGTTCCATGGTGAAGGCTGAAATCAACCTCGGCCCATCCCAAACGAAAACGAGGACAAGCCAATGAAAAGCACGAAAATTTCCCCAGTCAACGTTGAAGCCGGGATCGCCGCCGGCCAGCCGACCCTCCACTCCAGCAACCCGGCCGCACGCCGTACGCGCCGAAACCTGCTTACAGCCGCGATTCTTTCGCTGCTGCTGATCTCGGGCGCTCAAAAGGAATCGTCTGCTCAAAGCATTGCGGCAGCGCCGGCCTATGTCGAACTGAACGCACTGCAACTGGATCAGCTCGTGGCGCCGATCGCTCTTGATCCGGATCCGCTGGTGGCTCAGATTCTAACCGGGTCCACATTCCCTGACCAAGTGGGCGATGCCGATCGTTGGCTGAACCAGAATTTAAAGCTGACGCTGGACCAGCGCGGTTCGGAAGCCGATGGCATGTCGTGGGATGCGTCGGTCAAGGGGCTTGTCGTGTTCCCGGCCATTCTCGACAGCATGTCAAAGAACACGGCCTGGACGACACAACTCGGCAATGCCTACTTCAACCAGCCCACTGACGTGATGAACGCCATTCAGGCGATGCGCCTTGAGGCGCAGAGGGCAAGTCTGCTGGTTACGACGAGGTATGAGAAGGTCCTATTCGTCGCCGATGTCATCGAGATCGTTCCGGTCAACCCCGCGGTTGTTTTTGTTCCCTATTACAACCCGTGGCGCATCTGGAGCGCAGACTTCGTAGCCTATCCCGGCTATGTCGAACTGCCCCCACCCGCCGGTGTCGTCGTCAGCTCCGACGTAGCCTTCGAGCCCGCAGTCAACGTCGGAGCCTACGCCCAGTTTGGGTGGGGCTTCAGTTCCTGGGCTCCGTCGTGGGGCGATGGAACGGTCGCGTGCAACAACAATACTTACATCTCGAACAGCGGAACTGTCGCGAACCACGGTTACTTCGGCGGACATGATCGGGGTGTGTTCGAACGCGCCGGGCGGGGCGTACCTGCCGGTTACCATGCTGGCGCGCACGCTGGCGCTGCTCGGTACGCTGGTCGTTACGGTCACTCCGGGCCGAGCTTCGGTCGTGGCGCGGAGCGCAGGCCGACTTCGTATGGCCGTTCGCCCTATAGCGGGCAGCGGACACCGTACGGTCATTCCTATGCACCCAGCCGCACTTCAGGCAACGGAGTCGGCCGGAACGTAGGCGGTTCTCGCGCCAACCCAGTCAGGCGTACCAACTCCCCCAGACCCTACACCTCGATGAACCACTCAACCCCCACCAACCGCACTGTCGGCCGCACGACGCCTGGTGCCCGCTATGGTTCAAACGCCCGGTCAACGATGGTCGGTCATTCGACCGCATCCGGTCGCTCTTTCGGCGGAGGCCGCACCGTGGCTTCTGGAGGACGCTCCTCTGGATACAACCATGCTCCCACCCAGAGCAGGTCGTATGCCGCCAATCGCTCGATGAGTGGTCCCACTTCCTCGGGCCGTTCCTTCGGTACAAGCTCATCCATTGGCCGCTCCAATGCCGCGAATCGTCCGGTAAGCCGCCCTGGATCGACCGGCAATTCTTTCGGAGCAAACCGCTCGATGAACCGCCCTGCTTCGTACGGAGCCAATCGTCCGATGAACCGTCCGGCATCGATGGGTAATTCCTTCGCAGGGAATCGTTCTATAACCCGTCCAGCCTCCATCGGCCGTTCGGGCGGAGGCGGCTTCGGCCGCGCGCCCATGGCCGGTGGCCGCAAACACTGATCTCCTTCCCAGCGTTGAGACGCGGCATCCCTCCGCAATAACCCTTGCCGAGCTTGCCGCGCCTCCCCCTCAGGCTGCAGTTCACATTCATTCCGAATCCATAGGAGAGGAGCACGGCCATGATGATCAGCAAAGGTTTGTTCGCCAGCAAGGGTTTGATCGCTTTCGTTCTCGGATCTGCGTTCGTTTCGTCAGCGATTGTGTACAACGGAATTGCCAACCGCCGTCACGAAGTGGCCGCCGCGACCAATCCGCCGGCGGTCCAGCAACCGGCGATCCCGAAACCGCCTGCGGGAACTCCGTTGACCGATGCCAGCGAGGCAGCCAACAATGCGACGGACCCGAACTCGCAGCAGGCTAACGATGGTTCGGCCGATCCGAATGCGCAGCAGGACCAGGAAGCGTCTGCCGACCAGAGCGCCGCAACCAATGCGAATCAGAATGCAACAGACGATGGCAGCAACGATCAAGGGTCAGATGGCTACACCGATCGGGGTGCGCAGGAAGCGCTGGCCCGGCACCAGCGGGCCGTGGCATACACGGCTCACCTTGTGCGGTTACGGAAGGCAGCCGTTATGCACGTGCTTCACGTTTCCCCTGCGGTTCCTGTAGCGACAACGTCGTATGTCGTTTCTGCAGCGCTCGCGCCGCCCGCGATCATTGTTCCGGCGGGGACACAGATGACGGTGCGGCTCGCGGAGGCATTGGGTTCCAGCATCAGCCAACCCGACCAGGCATTCTCGGCCACGCTCGATCACGATATCGCCGTCGGCGGCAAGACCATCATTCCGGCCGGTGCGTCGGTGGAAGGAAAAGTCATTGCCGCTCGTCCCGCCGGAGCGTTTTCCGGCGAAGCCAACCTGCAACTCCAGCTCACTTCGCTCTGCGTAGTCAATCAACTCTTCCACGTACAGACCGAGGTCCGCAGCTTTGGGCCGACCGTCCAGGGTAAGAGCAAGTTCCGCCGCTTTATGAAAGGTCTTGCGAAGCGCGTGGCGGGCAAAGAGACTGATGTCCAACTGGACGACGAGACAGCCTGGACTTTTGCGTTGGCCAAGCCGCTACAGGTTCAGTAGCTGCCACGAGCGGTCTGCACCGAATCGTTGAGACCGCTCCCTCGTTGCTCCCATAGGAGTCGAGGGAGCGAGCCTCCTACGCCGGGGCCGCGGTGATTCCGTGACGCTCCTTCAGATCGGCAGTCAGCCACGCCTTTGCAACGCTCCACTCGCGCTTCACGGTCTTTGGTGAGACTCCGAGCACATCGGCAGCCTCTTCTACGCTGAGTCCACCGAAGAAACGCAGCTCCACGACGCGGGCCTGACGTGGATCGATCGTTGCGAGTATCTCCAGCGAATTGTCTACCGCCAGCACTTCATCTGCCTGTTGCTCTGCGAACGCGAAAGCTTCGTCAATAGGCACATGCACCTGCTCGCCGCCACGCTTTTGCCGCAGGTGCCCCCGCGCGTGATCGACCAGAATGCGCCGCATGAGTTGAGCGGCAATGCCAAAGAAATGAGCCCGATTCTCCCAGTTCACCGAGCGCTGCTCGACCAGCTTGAGATAGGCCTCATGCACCAGCGCGGTCGCCTGAAGGGTGTGATCCTCGCGCTCGCGCCGCATGTAGCTCGCGGCAAGGCGACGCAATTCGTCGTAGACCACCGGCATGAGCTTTTCGGCGGCGCCCTCGTCTCCACGCTTCAACGCTGACAGCAACTGGGTTACGTCCTGGTTCTCAGTCATAGCGGGCATGGCCAGTGTATGCCCGATCCAATGGCTCATCAACAGGATTGATTCTCGCGCCGGCACATCGAGCTCCCCTCTCTATAAGGTCGCGATCCTCCCGAAACTCGAAGACAGTCCGAGGGTTGCTCAATGACGACACCTCAACACAGTCGCCTATGTGCCTCGCTCGGAAGATTGTGTGGCCGCAGTTCCAGGTCCATGGCCTTACCGATTCTGACAACAATGGGCAGCAATGCTTCAATATCTGCCAGCGATGTGCGGAAGTTCACAATGCATGCGCGTAGCGCAAATCTTCCATGGACCACAGCGTTGGAAAGATAGGCCTCCCCGCTCGCTTGCAGGCGAGTCAGGAGTTCAAGGTTCAGTTTGTCCAGATAATTCGCCGTCTTCTCGTCATCTGAAATGAGATCCGTGGGTACAAAGCGAAATGTCGTAATACTGAGAGACTGGGTCAGCGCTTCAAGCTCGGCGTGTTGCGAAATCCGTCCGAAGAGGACCCGCGCCAGGTGGATGTCGTCGGAGAGCATCTGCTCATAGCCCTCTCGTCCCACCTCTTGCAATGCGAGCCATACTTTCAACGCGCGAAACCCGCGTGAATTCTGTGGACCGAGGTCAAAGTAATTCGTCGCCTCCACGCCGAAGTGATAGTAGACAGGATGATAAGCAAAAGCTGCGCGCAGTTTTTCCGGGTCACGCACCAGCGCGCAGCCCGCCTCAAGCGGCGCATAGAGCCACTTGTGCGGGTCAACGGCCACTGAGTCCGCCTCGCGTAGTCCAGCGAATGCATCTGGAGCATCGGGTAGCACTGCAGCCAAGCCGCCGTATGCTCCATCCACATGGAACCAGAGGCCTAATTCGCGACATAGCGCGGCCATCTCCGGCAGTGGATCAATAGCCCCCGTACTCACCGAACCGGCATTCCCCACGACCAATGCGGGCCTGTCTCCAGCTTCACCGTCCTTAAGAATTTGTTCCTTTAACGCCGTCAGATCCACCCGCATTTCGTCATCTACGGGTATCCAGCGAATCGCGTCCGTCCCCATTCCCGCGATGTCCGCCGCCTTCTGAATCCATGTATGTGTCTCTTTCGAGCAGTAAGCGCGCAGGCGCGTCCCATCCATTCCCTTCGTGCGCACATCACATCCCGCCTTGGCCTGCCGCGCCGCAAGAAAGCAAACCAAGTTAGCCATGTTTCCGCCGCTGACAAACAGGCCTCCGCAATCGACGGGATAACTAAGCATCTCGGCGATCCAACGAATTGTCTGCCCTTCAATTTCGCTCGCCATGGGTGAGAGCAGCCACGCACCGACGTTGGGATTGACCGCGGCGGCCAGCAACTCTCCCAATGCGCCGATGGGCGCAGCCGACGAAGTGATGTATCCCCAGAAGCGTGGATGGCCGTTGAAGAGTGAGTGATCGAAGAGCAGGTCAGCGGCATGATGAAGCAACTGCGCCGGGTCGGCACCCTGTTTCGGCAACGCGCGCTCGGCCTCGAGAGCTTGCCTTACTACCGCGGGAGATTCCGCCCGCGTGACGGGTCGTTGAGGAAGCGAGTCAAGAAAATCCGCGATGCGATCGATCAACTGGGTGGCCAGTCCTCGAAACGCCTCGGAACTCATGGCCAATGGCGCCGCGCGAGTCTTAAGGCTGTACTCGTCGTGCATGGAAACCCTCCGCCGAATTCTATCTGAAGGAGTGTGCAGGTTCATTGCCTACGATACCTGTGCATCTTCTTGGTGTTCGGACCGATGAACGCCCCATCCGATTCCATCCAAAAAAAAGCAAACTTGTTCGTGCACTCGTTCGCGACGCCTCGCGGATTGAACCATGCCGAAGGCTCGCGAACGCCGAGGATTTTCTTGCAGGTGGAAAGTGACAACCAAGGCTGTTCCGGAGTCAACGCAAAACTGTTGACACAGGCACAGAACTCTTACGACCAAGGCTTTCGGCTTGTCTGTATTTGCCTGATTTGTATGGGGTTGAATGGTGCGCCCGGAGAGATTCGAACTCCCGGCCTACTGATTCGTAGTCAGTCGCTCTATCCAGCTGAGCTACGGGCGCACTTCGGCTCAGAACGAACCTTTGTCAGAGTAACAAGAATTCAAGGGAGGCGCAATCAGCGGCCTCAGGCGGCAGGTGCCGGCTCCGGCACGGGTTGCGGCGGAATCAGCGAGAGCTCTTCCTGGATATCGAGGCCTGCTTCACGCACCAATTTGGTCACTGCGGGACCGTTGAGCCGCGTTGCATCGTATTCGAGCCGTAGGGTGTGGGCTTCTCGGTCAAACGCGAGACGCCGGATGCCGTAGACCTCCTTGATATTCGCAAGCGCAAACACCGCGGTCTCGGTTGGCGAAGCTCCGTAGCGATAGAGAATGTCCACCGTGGTCATGATGACTGGATTCTAGCAGCGAGTGGCGGTTGGAGGTTGGACTAGAGACCGTTCAGGTAACTCCTGATTTCGGGGTCGGACCAATCGGTAGCGCCGACAAATTTCCGCCGGATGATTCCATTGCGATCGATCAGGTAGCTTTCAGGCCACATCTCTGTGTGAAAGAGACTGGCAGCAGTTTCACGAGGATCGCGGACGGTGATCAGATCGACGTGGCGATTGCGGATGAAACGGGCGTATTGATCGGGATCCTCATCGATGCTGACCGCCAGAATAGCGAGATTGGGATTGTCGTGGTGGAGCTGGATCAGGGAAGGAAGCTCCTCGATGCAGGGTCCGCACCAGGACGCCCAGAAGTTCAGCAAGACGACTCTGCCTCGATAGTTGGTTAGATGAACGGAAGTGAGCCCGTCTGAGACATTGAAATCGGGGGCCGCCTTGCCCGTTTGCGCGGGATGGGCTCCGCGGTCGCAGCCGGGAACAACGGCCAGAACAACCAACAACGCTGCCAGGGCTGAAAGACGCGACATCCGCACATCCCTATAATACGGAGCGGAAGGCGCAAAAGTCTTGGATTCGGACGAGTCAAAATACGAGGAGCCAAGTGTCAGACCTGACTGGAAGCCGGTCCTCGGTCTCGTGGACGCATCGTCAGAGCCGTTGACGATCCCGGCTCCTCGCGCCACGGTCTTCGACCAGCCTGAGCCGGAGAAACTCATCGAACTTACGGTCATTGTCCCCGCACGCAATGAGGAGGACTGCATCCGCGCATGCCTGGAATCGCTGGTGGCGCAGTCGGAGGATGTTTTTCAGCTCGGCCGCGACTGGGAGCTGATTGTAGTCGACGATCAGTCGACAGATCGGACAGCTGAGATCGCGCGCGGATTCCTAGAGGTAACGGTTCTCGAGGCGGCCAAGCTCGAGAAGGGCTGGACCGGCAAGGCCAACGCAATCTGGACCGCTGCGCGCAAGGCGCGCGGGCGCTGGCTTCTGTTTACCGATGCGGACACCATGCATGAGACGGGTGATTTGCGGCGTGCAATGCATGAAGCCTCCCGGCACAAGGCCGGGATGTTGAGCTACTCGCCGCGCCAGATTGTTACGGGCTTCTGGCAGCGCACACTGATGCCCCTGGTGTTTTGCGAACTGGCTCTGGCGTATCCACCGTCGAAAGTGTCCGATCCCAATCAGCGTGTCGCCGCGGCCAACGGCCAGTTTCTGCTCGTGGAGCGAGAGGCCTATCGGCGGATTGGCGGACATTTGGCCGTAGCGGATCGAGTTCTCGAAGACGTCGAGATGGCAGCGATCGCCAAGAGGCGCCGCGTCGGCCTGCGCTTTCGCTATGCCGACGATGCGGTGTCGACGTCCATGTACAGGACAACCGGCGCAATGATTGAAGGTTGGAGCAAAAACCTCGCGCTTTTGTTTAATAATGCCCTGGCTCTGGCCCTGTGGAGGGCGTTAGATATTGCTCTGCTTGTCGGTCTTCCGTGGCTGGCCATTGAGTTGTGGAGTGCCCGGTTCGGGGCCCGGTCGTTCCAGTGGCTCGGCGTGGGGTGGGTTCTCGTGCTGCTTTGGATTCGCAACCTGATTCGCTTCTATACGCGGGTGGCGAAATCGAGCTTTGGCTTTCTGAACTGTGCGCTCTCGCCGCTCGGGTTGCCCCTGTTCGTCGTGCTGCTTTACCGGAGCTGGTTTCAGCTTCGGGTTCTGAAACAGGTAAGCTGGAAAGGTCGGACCTACCCAGGGTAAGTGCCTCGATCTCCAGTTGAGCCAGGTCCCTCGCCCTTTCTTATCGATTGATTGAACCCCGGAAGGCTGGCTTGGCATCTCATTTCATGAGGCTTACATGGTCGAACTAACGCGGCGCGCCACCTTTTCGGCCTCTCACTATTATTGGAATGACGCCTGGTCGGTAGAGGAGAATGAGCGGATTTTCGGGCGCTGCGCGAACCGCAATGGGCACGGACATAACTACACGCTTGAGGTCACGCTGGCGGGCGAGCCCGACCCGACTACGGGCTTCGTCGTCGATCTGAAGTGGCTCAAAGATGTCATCGAGCGCGAGGTACTGTCGGCGTTCGATCATCGCCACCTCAACCTCGAAGTCCCCGAGTTCAAGAACACCATTCCGACCACGGAGAACATCGCGATCGCGTCGTGGAGGCGCCTGGCGCCCGCCCTGGCGCCCGCGCGGGGCGCACAATTGAGGCGGGTTCGTGTGTATGAGACCCCGGAGATATTTGCCGAGTTCCGAGGTGAGGCATGAAGGCGTATTTCGGCCGGCGCTACGTGTTGAGCGCGAGCCATAGGCTTCATAGCGATTCGCTATCGGCGGAGGAAAATCGCGAAGCGTATGGCAAATGCAATAATCCCCACGGCCATGGGCACAACTACGTCGTCGAGGTCCTCACGCGCGGTCCTGTCGACCCGAATACGGGAATGGTGATCGATCTCTCAGAGTTCGATGAAGTTGTGCGAACAACGATCCTGGAGCGGTTTGACCATACGAATCTTAACCTCGATCCGATCTTTGCGAATCAGGTACCAACCACGGAGAATCTCTGTAGGGTCGTCTTCGGACTTCTGCAGAACGCGATGATTCCGGGCCGCCTCGAGACGGTGCGCGTCGAGGAGACCGAAAATAACTTCTTCCAGTGTTGGGGTAGCGAAGTCGAGGGATAGAGTTCCGCAGGTAGAACGATTGTTGAGTAAGTGGCCCGGTACGCCGGGCGGGGGGCTTCTCGAAAATGGCACATCCGATCGCAGTCAGCAAACCGGTTCGCAGATCCGCAGCAGTTGAGGGCAGCCTGGCCGAGGTCACGACCCAGGAGATGTATCGAGAGATACTGGCGCGCCTTGGCGAAGACCCAGAGCGCGACGGTTTGCTCTCGACCCCAAGCCGTGTCGAGAAGTCGATGGCCTTCCTGACCAAGGGCTACGGCCAGGACCCAGCACAGATCCTCCGTGGCGCGCTCTTCGATGTCGACTACGACGAGATGGTGATCGTGAAGGACGTAGAGATGTTCTCGCTTTGCGAGCATCACATACTGCCATTCTTCGGCAAAGTGCATGTGGCGTACATTCCCAACGGCAAGGTGATCGGGCTAAGCAAGATTCCAAGGCTGGTCGAAGTTTTTGCGCGGCGCCTGCAGGTGCAGGAGCGGCTCACACGGCAGATCGCGGATGCGATACAGGACGCGATCCAGCCGCAGGGCGTGGGCGTTGTGATTGAGGCGAGGCATCTCTGCATGATGATGCGGGGCATTGAGAAGCAGCATTCGTCGACGGTGACTTCGGCGATGGTTGGATGCTTCCGGCAGAAAGAGACGCGAGCCGAGTTCCTGTCTCTTGTGCGGCAGCCGGCGTCGGGCTCACTGTGATCGGCCAGCCTGTTCCTCTACAGTAGATGGGTGAACGGACTCCTCGTTGTCGACAAGCCGGGCGGTCTGACGAGCCATGACGTTGTGTCGAGGCTGCGCCGCCTAACTGGAGAACAGTCGATCGGGCATCTCGGCACGCTGGATCCCATGGCTACAGGCGTTCTGCCGCTTCTCCTTGGCAGGTTTACACGTCTCGCGCAGTACTTCTCATCCGCCGAGAAGAGCTATACGGGAACCATCCGCTTTGGCTTCTCGACGGACACCTACGATGCGGAGGGTGAACCAACAGGGTCTTCGGTCGAACCGGAATTGACCTTGGACGAGCTGCGCGCTGCAGCCGAGCGGTTCCGCGGCGAGGTCCAGCAACTTCCGCCGGCGTTTTCAGCAAAAAAGATCGCGGGCACACCGGCCTACAAGCTGGCACGGTCCGGAAAGCCGGTGGAGCTTAAACCCGTAACGATCCGAATCGCTTTCTTTGAAGTCCTCACGCTGAATGGGACCGAGGCGCAGTTTGAAATGGCTGTCAGCGCCGGGGGCTACGTCCGTTCTGTCGCCCATGAGCTCGGCCAGCGACTCGGCTGTGGAGCGCATTTGAGTAGTCTTCGGCGCACGCAAGCCGGGCCTTTCACGTTGGCCGAGGCGCACACCCTCGAAGAACTGACTCCGCTGGCAGGGAATCTGAAGGCACTTGAAGGCACATGCGTGCATCCGCGGAGCATTCTGCCGCATATGCCGGCGGTGACGGCCGACGAAACAGCATTAGGCCGCTTGCGCAATGGGGGCCAAGCCAACCTTGCTGAGTTCTCGGAGGCGAAACTTGTCAAAGTCTTCGAGGGGCAAAGGAATCTCGTGGCGATTGCGCAGCGCCTGGCCGGAACGCTCTTTCAGCCTGTCACGGTTCTCGGATGATGCCGGCAGGTTTCATCGACTCTTGCGCAGCATGGGCTTGAGATCCGTCAGCAGGGTCCTGGCAACGATTTCCGAACCTTTCGCTGTTGGGTGAATTCCGTCGGGCTGAATTGTCCCGGGGACGTGGATCAGGTCCTTGTAGATCATGGGTACGAGCGCGGTTCGATGCTTTGCCGCAAGGTCAACAAAGATCTGATTGAACTGATGCACGTAGTCTGGTCCGTAGTTGGGAGGCAGGGTAATGCCCGCAAGCAGCACACGGATGTGGGCAGACTCGATAGTCGTGAGGACGGAATCGAGGTTGCGGCGCGTCTGGTCCAGGGGCAGCCCGCGTAGGCCGTCGTTGCCGCCAAACTCCACAATAACGATGGCTGGGTGCAAAGCGATAATCGATTGCACCCGCGCTACGGCATCTTTGGTGGTCGCGCCGCTGGTTCCCTTATTGTCGACTTGGTAGGAATAACCGAGCTTATCGAGGTCGCGTTGAAGCGCATCGGGATACGACTCGCCCTGATCAAGTCCATATCCGGCCGTGATGCTATCGCCAAAACAGACGAGCCGCGGACGGTCGGCACAAATGGCCGAAACCTCGAGAAGAGCAAAGAAGAAAGAAACGAGAAGGATGCGGCGCGCGTCCACTAGAACAGTGTAGTCGGAACCGGCGCAGGGAACAGCCGGTCTCCCGGCTGCGTATCTGGTCGAGAGGGAATTTGTGCCCGCTATGATAGCTGAGTGCAGGACCGGTGATGCAGAGGGAGAATCAGGGTGATTGAGGTCCGCGATGTGCAGAAATGGATTCAGAACGGCTCGCGCAAAGTTGAGATCCTCAAAGGGATTTCGCTCACCATTCCTGCAGGGCAGTTTGTAGCCATCGTCGGGGCCAGCGGAAGCGGCAAAAGCACGCTACTGGGGCTGTTGGCAGGGCTCGACACACCCAGCGCCGGAGAAATCTGGCTCGATGGAACCCCCATCCACAACCTCGCTGAGACCGAGCTGGCCGCGGTGCGCGGACGGAAGATCGGTTTCGTTTTTCAGTCGTATCAGCTGATTTCCACGCTCACGGCGCTTGAGAATGTTTTGCTTCCATTTGAGCTCAACATGGAAGGGAACGGCCTCAAGAAGGCACGCACCTTGCTTGATCAGGTGGGCCTCACCGAGCGGGTCGAACATTATCCGATTCAGCTCTCGGGCGGCGAACAACAGCGCGTGGCGTTAGCGCGCGCATTTGTTGTGGACCCACCGATTGTGATGGCCGACGAACCGACGGGCAACCTCGATTCGCAGAACGGCCGGCTGGTGCTCGATCTGCTGTTGAAGCGCAATCGAGAGCAAGGCACCACACTCGTTCTTGTCACCCACGACCCCGAGGTCGCGGGGCAGGCTGACAGAAAGATCGTCCTCAAGGACGGGATGGTGGTCGAAGACACTCAGGGGTCCGAACCTGCCGCCGCCTTCCTCCAAGGCAAGGAGACAAATGGCTAGCCGCGCGCTGAGTTGGAAACGAGCAGCGGCGATCGGGTGGCGCGATCTGAAATCCGCGCCGGGAAAGTTTGCGTTCGTCGTTCTGTCTGTAGCGGTGGGTGTTGCTGCCCTGGTTGGAGTGAGGGGATTCAGCGAAGCCTTTCGCCACACGCTCACATTGGAGGCCCGGTCGTTGATGGCGGGGGACCTGAGCGCGCGGATCTTTCGAGAGCCGACTGCGGACGAAAAGAAGAGAGCTCTTGCAGCCGCACAGGCGAATGGTGGTGGGCGCACGACCTGGGTGGTGGAGACGATCTCGATGGCCTCGGTGCCGCCGGACCCGGTTCCGCTCCTGGTCACGCTGAAAGCTGTGGACCCGG
This sequence comes from uncultured Occallatibacter sp., assembly GCA_964585715.1. Classification (GTDB taxonomy): domain Bacteria; phylum Acidobacteriota; class Terriglobia; order Terriglobales; family Acidobacteriaceae; genus Telmatobacter. The sequence goes on along the minus strand of CAZPEZ010000057.1, from coordinate 18,956 downwards.
CCGAGTATCCGTACTACGGAGAAGCCGATCTTGAACCAAAGATGACGTTGCAACAGGCACTGGCGGGCGATTCGGCGGTGGTCGCAGACGAATTTCTGATTCGACTGAATGCGCATGTGGGGGAGACTCTGCGGCTCGGAGGACGCAATTTCACAATCGCTGCGGTGCTCAAGCAGGAGCCGGATCGTATGTCCGCGGGGGCGGGAATGGGACCGCGCGTCATGATCTCGCGTGCTGCACTGGATGGGACGGGCTTGCTGGCCCCTGGGAGCCGCGCCAGCCAGCGTCTGCTGATGAAGTTGCCACTGAAGGCCGATCCGGCTGCGGTGCGCAAACAGGTAGAGGCGATCCTGCCTGACGCGCAGGTCATGGATTTCAAGGAAGGGAATCCCGCGCTGAGCCAAGGGCTGGAGAATGCGACGGCGATCCTGAGCCTGATTTGCCTGGTGGCGATGGTACTGGGCGCCATCGGGGTTGCCATGGCGATGCATGCACATTTGGAACAACGCATGGATATGCTGGCGATTCTCAAAGCCGTCGGTGCGCGGTCCAGTGATCTGCTGCGCATCTTCTTGCTGCAGACCTTGGGACTTGGCCTGGCTGGCGGCGTTCTTGGCGTGGCAGCGGGCGCAGGCGTGATGGCCGCGCTGCCAGCTGTTTTCGGTAAGCTTCTGCCCGTGCACACCGAACTCGGATTTCCATTGCGCTCGGTGCTGGCGGGTCTTGGGACAGGTTTGCTGACGACGCTGTTGTTTTGTCTGCCGCCATTGCTCGATGTGCGCGCGGTGCGGCCCGTGCTGGTGCTAAGACGGTTGGTTGAGCAGGCTCCAGGCGGACTCCAAGCCTGGCTCATGCGCTGGTGGGCGCGGAGATTGCAATTGGGAATTGCTGCGCTTGTTGTGGTGGCCCTGGGCGGAATCGCCTGGGCGCTTTCCGACTCGGTCAAGGTGGGTGGGTGGTTTGCGTTGTTTTTTACGGTGGCGCTGATTGTGTTATTAATCCTCGCAGCTGTCGTGTTGCGCATTCTCCGTTTCCTGTTGAATCGTGTCCGTCTGCACCTGCCTTCGTCGCTGCGCCATGGCTTGGCGAATCTCTATCGGCCGGGGAATCAGTCGGCAGCTGTACTCGCTTCGCTCGGCACCGGTGTGATGCTGATTCTCGCGGTCTATCTGATGCAGGGGTCTTTGCTGCGCGATATTCGCGAAACAGCCTCTCCTAAGTTGCCGAATGTGTTTCTGATTGACATCACTCAAGACGAAGTTCCTGGTATTCGCGACTTCTTTCAACATCAGCCGGGCGTGACGCAGCAACTCGACCTGCTGCCTGTGGTGGCCGGGCGTTTCATCTCGTTGAATGGCGAGACTCTCGACACGTTGAAGGACCAGCACTACCCACGGCGCATGCTGGAGAATGCGGAATTGAGCTGGGCCGATGCTCCCCCCGCAGGAGACAAAGTCACCCAGGGCAAGTGGTGGAGCAATCCCAATGGGAATGAAATCGCCATTGGCGAGGGAACTGCGAAACGGCTAAAGCTGGGCGTAGGCTCCGCTGTGCAATTGGAAGTTGGTGAGCGCACGCTCTGGCTCAAAGTGACCGCTCTTTATCGTGCAGATGGGGAACACCCGGCAGCACGAGTCTCGTTTGTTCTGCCCTCGGGCTTATTGAAAGTTGAGGCCGCAACGTGGTACGGTGGCGCCCACGTCGAGATAGACAAGATTCCAGCGATGGAACGCGCGCTGTTTGCGGCCTATCCGACAGTGACCGTCATCAACATCGCCGACGTACTGAGCCGCATCGAATCTGTGGTCGATCAGATCACGTTTGTGGTTCGGTTTCTCGCAGGATTCTCGATTCTCGCGGGCCTCATGATTCTGGCCTCGAGCATCGCCAGCGCGCGTTTCCGACGTACGCGAGAAGCGGTGGTGCTGAAAACCTTGGGCGCGACGCGCATGCGCATTGTTCGGACCTTCAGTGTGGAGTTCAGTTTTCTTGGTCTGCTCGCCGGCGCCGTGGGTGTAATCTTCGCCAACCTGCTGACGCGCGTGCTTCTGCACAGACTCGAGGTCGCCTTCCACTTCGATTGGATCGCGACGGTTTCGGCTCTCATCGGGACAGCAATTCTGGCCACGGCAACGGGATGGATTGCGAGCCATCGCATTCTCGGGCTGAGACCGCTCGAGGTTCTGCGGGAAGAATAAGAGCAGTTTAGGCAAAAGCTCCGCTTCGACCCGTCCTACCAGTGCCTACCCCAATCAGAATTCAGAACTCTTCCGCAATTTCTGCCGGTGGCAGCACATCATCTTCGCGTGCCATCCATACATAGAGCGCAGGCATCAGAAACACGCCGATTACTAGATTCGCCAGGAGTCCGCCGACGATCACGATCGCAAAAGGCCGTTGCGAATCCGATCCGATGGCATGTGAAAGAGCAGCAGGAAGCAGACCAAGCGTCGCAACCAGCATGGTCATCATCACTGGACGGAGTCGAAGAACGGCACCCTCAACGGCCGCTTCGACGATGTGCTCCGCACTCGATACTTCCATTCCCTTGCGGCGCGCTCGCAGCTGATTAATGAACTCGATCATGATCACGCCGGTCTCAACCGACACTCCGAACAGTGCGAGGAATCCGACCGCCGAGGAAACCGAGAAGTTGGTGTGTGTCAGGAACAGCGCCAACGGGCCTCCGATGGAGGCCATCACAACCGCAACGAGGATGAGGATTGCCCACTTGGCCGAGCGAAACATCGTGTAGAGGATAAGGAAGATGGCAAGGACGGTAATGGGAATAACCAGCGCCATTCGTTTATTGGCTCGCTGTTGGCTCGCATACTCTCCGGCCCACTCAAGATGATAGCCAGTTGGGAGCTTCACGTTATGGTCGACTTTGCTGATGGCCTCTTCGACTGTGGAGCCAAGGTCACGGCCTTCGACCGAAAACTTGATCGCGATGTAACGTTCGCCGCCTTCGCGATTGATTGCCTCCGCTCCATCGTCTGTCGAGATTGTCGTCAACTGGGCGAGAGAGACGCGCTCTCCGGATGGAGCAAGCAGGCGCACATTTTCTATGGCCTCGCGTGAATCGCGATACTCCTTTTCGTAGCGCAGCGTTACGTCATAGCGGGCCTCGCCCTGCTGCACCTGGGTAACGGCGTTTGCTCCTACCGCAGTCTGGATCGCATCCTGAATGTCGGCGACGTTGATGCCCCAGCGCGCGGCCGTCTCACGATTCACGTCGAAATTGAGATTGGGCTGGCCGACGATGCGGAAGATGCCGAGATCGGCGACACCTTTTACCGTGGCCATCTGCGCCTGGATCGATTCGGCGGTGTGCTCCAGCGTGCGCAGGTTGTCGCCGTAGAGCTTAACGGCGAGCTCGCCTTTCACACCCGAGACAGCCTCCTCCATGTTGTCGGAGATAGGCTGCGAATAGTTCCAGATGACGCCGGGAAACTTGGAAAGCTCCTTATCGATGGCCGAGATCAGCTTCTCCTTATCTTGATGGAAAAGGGGCCGCCATTGTTTCTTCGGTTTGAGGTCAACAAAGTACTCCGTATTGAAGAAACCTGCAGTATCTGTGCCGTCATCGGGTCGCCCGGTTTGACTGACGACCTGCGTCACCTCCGGGAAGGAGGCCATTACAACGCGCGCTTTATTGGTGAAATCGATACTCGCCGTGGGACCTTCGCTGGGCGGCAGAGTACCGCGCACCCAGATTGAACCCTCGTCGAGATGAGGAAGAAACTCTGATCCGACTGGGCCCCCGAAGGTCAAATAAATGGCGATAAGAAACAACACCGCTGAAATCCCGAACGTCACGTTCCGGTGCACAATGGCAGAACGCACCGCGGTTCGGTAGTGCCTGATGAGCCAGTGCATGAGCGGGTTCTGCCATTCCTTTGCGCCGTTGCGAAAAAGAAAGCTGGCCGCTACCGGTGCTACAAGGACGGCAAAGACGAGCGCGCCAATCAGAGCGAAGCTGACTGTCCAGGCCATCGGTTTGAAGAGCCGACCTTCGACGGCCTGCAAGGTGAAGATCGGCAGATAAGACGTGATGATGATACCGCGCGCGAAGAAGACCGGACGCTGGACCTCAAGCGCCGCCTCGCGAATCTTCTGAGCCGGTGTACGCGTGTCGTCGGGATGCGCCAGGTGTCGAACCATATTCTCGATCATGACGACGCTTCCATCAACAACCATGCCGAAGTCCAAGGCGCCGAGTGAGAGTAGATTTGCAGGAATGTGGCTGAGGTCGAGGCAGATAGAAGCAAAGAGAAGCGCGAACGGGATCGTGAGTGCGACGATGATAGCGCCGCGTATGTTCCCGAGGAACAGGAAGAGAATGATCGAAACGAGAAGCATCCCCGCGCTCAGGTTGTTCTCGACTGTTTCGACCGTGTAGGAGACCAGTTGGGATCGGTCAAGAAAGGGAACTATCTTCACCCCTTGGGGAAGAATCGTTGTGTTGAGGCGGTTGACCTCCTCGTGAATGCCCTGCAGAACGGGGTCGGAATCGTCTCCTTTCTGAAGAAGCACGATGCCTTCGACGGTGTCGGGATTATCGGCAATCGTGCCATCAGGAAGATGCGTGGCACGCCCGATCTGCCCCAGCCGAATCTTCGGACCTTGTACCACAGTTGCGATGTCCTTGATCTTGATGGGTGCGCCATTGCTGGTCTTGACGACGGTGTTTTCAATGTCCTGAACATTGCGATAGAGTCCGAGGGATTGGACGTTAATCTGTTGGGCGCCCTGTTCGATGAAGCTTCCGCCACCATTCGTATTATTGTTGGCGATTTGCTGCTCGACCTGGCTGATGGAGAGGCCATAGGCGACGAGCCTTTGCGGATCGAGCCGGATTTGATACTCCTTGGTTGGTCCGCCGAAACTGGATACGTCGACAACCCCGTTGACGCCCTTGAAGGATTTCTCTAAAGTCCAGTCTTCGAGCGATTTCTTCTCCATTACGTCGTAAGCGGGGTTGGTGCTCTCGACCGTGTACCAATAGATCTGCCCGACAGGGCTCCAGTCGGTACCCATTTGCGGTGTCAAACCTGCTGGCAGGTTGACCTGGCTCAGCCGCTCCAGCACATGCTCGCGGTTGACGTCGCTGGTGGAGTTGTCGTCGAAGATCAGCATGAGGCTCGAGAGCCCCGCGAGCGTGGTTGACCGCAGATGCGTGAGATGAGGGATGCCTGCCATCTGAATCTCGACGGGCACTGTTACCTGACGCTCAATCTCTTCCGCGCTTCGACCGGGCCATTGAGTGATGATCTGGACGTAGTTGTTTGCGACGTCGGGGTAGGCCTCGATGGGCAGGTTACGAAAAGACACGACACCCCACGCAGTTAAAACCACAACGCCGCCCAGGACCAGCCAACGGCTCTTCAGCGCGAAGTCGACCAGAGCACGGATCATTTACTGGTTCACCGCTGTTTCGAGCAGCAAGGCCTTGGTGACGACGTGCTGGCCTGGGTTGAGCCCAGACAGTATCTCCTGGCGGTTGCCCTCGAGCATGCTTCCGGCACGCACTTCGGTGCGACGGAATTGATTGTCGCCCGCCGGCAGATAGACCCAATCGCGATCATGCAGGTGCAGGACGGCGTCTGCAGGAACGACGGTATAGGTTGCTTTCTTTCGGCTGGAGAAGGTCGCAGTGACGAACATGCCAAGGCGGAGGATGCCTGGATTTCGAACCTCGATGCGGACTTTTGCCGTTCTGATCGAGGGATCAAGCACGGGCCCTATGTCACTGATGCGACCAGTCAAGGGCTTGTCCGGATAGGCATCGACACGAATCGTTGCTTCCTGGCCGATCTGGATTTTGGGAAGATCGTTTTCGTAAACGTCGCAGAGAATCCAGATTGTGGAAAGATCGGCGATGGTGAACGCGGTTGCGCTTCCGGAGAGGGACACGCCGGCTGCGGCGGCATTCGTCACGTTCTGAGCGATAATCACGCCTGAGATTGGGGCGTAGACGTTGACGATCGGGCTTGGATGATTCTTATCGACGCCGAGGACCTTCAACTGCTCTTCGGCGGCGGTGAGGTCCGCCTTGGCGTCCTTCTCGCCGTCCTCTGCCTGTTCGAGCATGGCCTGAGCGATCGCGCCGTGCTTGAACAGATCGTCTGCGCGAGCGTAGGCTTTGTCTGCCAGCTGCTCGTCATTGACTGCCTTCAGATACGCATCGTAAGCATTGGTGACATCGCCGCTTTGCACGCTGAACAGCAACTGCCCTTTTTGCACTTTGTCGTCGAGTCTGGCCTTGAGATCGACGACCCGGCCATTGGCAATTGAAATGACTGGCACTTCGCGCGCGACGTCGGGGAAGACGGTTCCAGTCGCTTTCAGCTCGGAAGATGCTTCGATCTGATCCGCGGTGACGATCGGGAACTTATTGACGTCGTTCTTGTCAATCGTGATCAGGTTCATGTCCGCAACTTCAACCACTCTTGCAGGGGGCGGCGCACCACTCCCCTCGTCCTTGTTGCCGCATCCGGCAGCCCCCAAAACGAGACAGGTTCCGATGGCGACGTGAAGGGCACCGAACGAGCCTGGCCTGAAGGAAAAGTGTTTTGTCATTGGATCACCTCGCGTCCAACTGCAAGATTGAGCTGTGCGGCGGCGGTTAGATAGGAGCCGATCAGTTGCAGATAAGCTTCCTGCACGACGCGGTAATCGCCCTGGGCATTCAAGAAGTCCATCAAGGATGCGCCACCGTGCTGATAGGAGTACGTGACCGTATCGCGGACCCTTGTCGCCTGATCACGATATTTGTCCCGGTAAGGCTTGAGAAGCGTGATGTCACTCTCGACTTGGGCATAGGCGGAGTCGACGTCACCAAAGACCTGGGCACGGGCTGCTTCGCTGGCTTGCTGGCTACGGCCGATGTCGATCAGTGTGCGCTGTTTCTCGCCCTGGTTACGGTCGAAGATGCGCAGCGGAATGTTCACGCTGGCGCCAAGTGTCTGGATGCCATTCGGATTGTTATTCGATGAGTTATAGGTGTACCAGCCGCTGAAAGTTGGGTCCGTGGAACCGTTGGCGATTGCCAGTTTGTGATTGGTCTGCGACTGCTGAATGGTCTCGATCGCGGCGCGCAAATCGGGCCTTGCATCGAGCGCCGTTTGCCGAAAATTCTCAAGCGGCCTCAAATCGTCGGAGAAATCGAACGGACCGTTCACGTCGAACTGCTCGACTGGAGTCCGATCGTTCAGCAGTTCAAGCAGCTGGATCTTTGCGGTTCGAAGGTTGACGATTGCGGTCTGTATTTCGGTTTCGTATTGCACGCGTAGCAGCTCAATGCGGTCGAAATCAATCTGGGCAATGTCGCCGGCTCGGAGACGATCCCGGCTAATCTGAATGATGTGGTCGTAGTAATCGAGGTCGGCGCGGGCGAGCTCGAGGATGGCCTTGGCCTCCAAGGTGTTCAGAAACGCTGTGCGCAACGTGAATTCAAGAGTGCGCGTTAGGTCTTCGTGCTGCGATGCGGCGATCTGCGTGCCTTCCTTTGCACTTTCGAGACGCAGTTCACGTTTGTGTGCGCGCTCGTGTAAATAACTCAGGGTTGGCACAACGTCGGTGCCTTTCAGTGGCTGCCAGACTCCGTCATGCGGTGCAATCTGTGTACCATCTGCCGCCGCGGTGAACTGGGGATTGGGCCTGAGGTCAGCAGTGACCTCTTCAGCACGCATCTCGTCGACGTTCAGTGCATCCGCTTTGAGTGTCGGGTTTGCGGACTCGAATCTCGATTTGGCCTGCTCCCACGTCAGGACCTCCTGCGCCTGCGCATGGCACCACGCTGCCGCGAAAAGGAGTGACGCTGCCGCAACTCGGGCAGGACAGTTGAATGTCTTCTTCATAACGCCCTTTGCGTCGCGTTTGCGAGCCGAACAAGAGGAAGATCTGGATTGCGTTGATATGGACGAAGAAAGCTGGAATGAGGCTAAGCCGTCGGGGGAGGCCGGTTCTCGATGGAGTTGAGGGCAGGGGTTGCGTAGTGCGGAGATGACGACTTGGCCGGTGGAAGAAGAATCCCAATTTCGGGCGCGATCGGACCCAGGGTCGACACCATGAGGGGCGGCCGAGACAGAAGAACAGGGTGCGTCCCTTGCGCGGTCTGGTCACGACGCAAACAGGTGTCTGCTTCGGCGGGATTCTGAATCGACCAGAGGTCATCGCTGACGGAAATCACGGGGAAGAGGATCACCAGGAGGACACCAAGAGCGATCATGGGCAGCCGCCGTTCGGCGCCTGTACGGTGCTCGTAAAGCAGCCACAGCAGCGTACTTAGGAACGCGAGAAGCGCCCAAGACAGATTGAGGACAATTTCCATTCTTCGTTCCCGATTCTATACCACGGGTAAATTGAGTCGAAGAAGAGAGCGGCCAACCCTCTCGTTAACATTCTGTGAAGTGGAGGTCTTGGATACTCCCTTGCCACGTTCGAAGGGTGTGGGAGCCAGTAACGGGAGCGGTTCTCTCGTTTGACCCTCGGCGCCCAGTCCCCGTATGATGAAGCAATTGAGAGTGTTCACGGGCTCTCACGCGTGTCGCTCCGCCGCAACAGAGTTTCTATCTATTGGGTCTTTGCCCCCTCGTTCAACGGCAGGACAGCTGACTCTGGATCAGCATATCGGGGTTCGAATCCCTGGGGGGCAGCCATTTTAAAATCAAGCATTTACCTTAACCTAAGCCCGCACGGAAGCACTCAACTCACGTTGCACTAAGTCCTTATTTGGCGCATATGGGCGCACCCGGTATGGCACACCTAAATGGTTCAGGAGTGCTGATAAGTTTGCACATTTCGCAGTGAGTGGACCAGGCCATACGGAAGATCGGAAGATCTGAAGGAGCGCTCTCTTCAGATCATCCATGGCATCGGCGAATGCCACTCATTCAGGCGTGCTGGGTCTCATCGCCTCGTCTTTCCGATAGTGTGAGAAAAGAGCGTCACCGTGAAAATCCACCTTGTCGATGGCACCTACGAACTGTTTCGCCACTTTTACGCATTGCCGTCTGCTCGTGATATGGAAGGCTGCGAGGTCGGCGCTGTCCGCGGAGTTCTCGCTTCCATGCTCCGACTCTTGAAAGAAGGAGCGACGCACCTGGCTGTCGCTACGGACCATGTCATCGAATCCTTCCGCAACGATCTGTGGTCCGGCTACAAGACCGGCGAAGGAGTTGACCCTGACCTTCTTGCGCAATTTCCACTTCTCGAAAGCGTGCTCATCTCCGCGGGTATCCTGGTTTTTCCAATGACCGAGTGTGAAGCCGACGATGCGCTCGCATCCGCCGCGGTTCTTGCCGCAAAAGACAAGCGCGTCCAGCAAGTTCTGGTCTGCACGCCAGACAAAGATCTCTCCCAATGTGTTTCTGGAACTCGCATCGTTCAGCTGGATCGGAGAACCGGAACCATTCGCGACGAACAAGGCGTGCTTCAGAAGTTTGGCGTTCTGCCCGCATCGATCCCGGACTACCTCGCGCTTGTAGGCGACGCGGCGGATGGGTATCCGGGCCTTCCGGGCTGGGGAGCGAAATCTTCGTCCGGTGTTCTTCGGAAATACAATCACCTCGAGCAAATCCCCGCAAACTATCTTGACTGGCATGTGAACGTCGCGAACGTCAGTACATTGTCCTCTACCCTCCGTTGCGGGTGGGATCGCGCGCTACTGTTTCGCGACCTCGCGACGCTGCGGACGGACCTGCCTCTCTTCGACAGTGTCGACGCGTTGCGCTGGTCGGGGCCTACCCCCGAATTCGACGCAGCTGCGCGGAAGCTCGAAGCTGCGAAGACCGATACGCGCAAAAAGTCCGCTTCGCGCCCACGGTAAAATCATGCTGAGGAGAGAATCGAAGTGTCGATCAAATCGATCTTGGCAGAAATTGATGTGGAGATAGCACGTCTTCAGAAAGTGAAGGAGCTTCTTTCAATCTCTGGAGTTGCCTCGGGCAACCAAAGCACGACGCCTGCGAAGAAGCGTTCCAAACGTAAACTCAGCCCGGAAGCTCGCGCCAGAATCGCCGAGGCGCAGAAGAAGCGCTGGGCGGCCGTAAAGAAATCCTTGAAGAAGTAAACCTTCGATGTTACGCAAGGTTGGTCTCGATACGCCGATCGCATCCTCTTGGATTTGGCAGAGGCGTTGCGGAACTCTCGCTAATCGGCATCGATTGAATTCGAGGTCGTTTCTGGACATTGCATTGTGAATAGCCCTCATCGCAACCGGAGAGTCGGCTTAGGGAAGCATGAGGAGGAATTGCCGAACTGTGGCGCTATTCCAGATGGATGATCGCCAAACGGGAAGCAATGTGGTTGGGCGCGGATTGGCACGCTCAACCTGAGCTCAGAAAACAAGCTACATCTGGCTCAATTCCACCTTTACGGCCGCGGTGTGCATCGTTCGCTTCAGATTTCTTAGCGGTGGAATGCGCTGGTTGGTCTTAGACTGTGTCGATGCTGTCGCGGCGTTGGCTTCAGGATCACAACTCAATCTTGACAGGCCAAGTCTTCCAAATCTCAGAGCAGTAATCGCGGATTGACCGGTCCGATGAAAACTTGCCAATACGGGCGACATTAAGGATCGACATGCGGTTCCAACGGTCATGGTCGCGGTAAGCCGCACCGACGACGTCTTGGCAATCGATGTAGGACTGGTAGTCGGCCAGAAGCATGTATTCATCGCGAGTGAGCAGCGAGTCAACGAGCGGTGCAAAAAGCGCACGATCTCCGTGGGAGAACTCCCCACCAGCGAGAGCGTCAAGAACCTCACGGAGATTAACGTTAGATTCGTAGAATGCGTGCGGCTCGTATCCCTCGGCTCTTTTCTGTTCGACTTCCTGCGCGGTGAGGCCGAAGAGAAAGAAGTTGTCCGCGCCAACTTCCTCACGGATTTCGATGTTGGCACCATCAAGTGTGCCAATCGTGAGAGCGCCGTTCATGGCGAATTTCATGTTTCCCGTTCCGGAGGCTTCTTTGCCGGCCAGAGAGATCTGTTCGGAGAGATCAGCGGCTGGGTAAACCCGGTGCCCCAGTTTGACGTTGTAGTTGGGTAGAAACACGATCCTGAGCCTATCGCGGACAAGCGGATCGCCGTGGATCACCGCAGCGACAGAATGGATGAGCTTGACGATCAGCTTGGCCATTTGATAGCCAGGTGCTGCCTTGCCCCCGAAAATGAAGGTGCGGGGCTGAATGTTAATGTCGGGGTTGTGCTGGATGCGCTTGTAAAGCGTGAGAATGTGCAGAACTTTGAGGTGTTGACGTTTGTATTCGTGGAGGCGCTTCACGAGCACGTCGAACATCGACTCTGGATCGATGACCATATTCAAGGTATCGTGAACGTGAGCGGCTAGGCATTGCTTGTTGTGGTGTTTGATCGCGCGCCATTCCTGGGCGAGTTCGGCATCGTCAATCATCGACTCGAGACGGCGCAGCTTTTCAAGGTCGTGTATCCAGCCATTGCCGAGCCGCGCCGTGAGCAAACTGGCGAGGCGAGGATTGCTGAGTACCATCCACCTCCGCGGCGTGACTCCGTTCGTCTTGTTTGAGAATTTCTCCGGTGTCAAATCATAAAAATCTCGTAATACATGGGTCTTCAACAGTTCGGTGTGTAGCTCCGCGACACCGTTGACAGCATGACTGCCAAGTGTTGCGAGATGCGCCATGCGCACGAAGCGCTCACCGCTTTCGTCGATTAATGAGAGCCTCCGCACGCGATCTTCGTCCCCCGGGAATTTGGCGCGGACCGCGTCAAGATGCCGGCGATTAATCTCATCGATGATTTCAAGATGGCGGGGCAGAAGCGAGCCAAACAGGCTGACTGGCCAACGCTCCAAGGCTTCCGGCAGAAGGGTGTGGTTGGTGTAGGAAAGCGCGTGGGTCGTAACTTGCCACGCAGTGTCCCAGTCCATCGCATTCTCGTCCACGAGGAGGCGCATCATCTCTGCCACTGCAATTGACGGATGGGTATCGTTCATCTGAATTGCGAAGGAGCGATGCAGGTCGGCAAGGGGGCGATTGGCATTCTTCTGGATGTGAACGATGTGCTGCAGAGAGCAGGAAACAAAGAAGAACTGCTGGGCCAGGCGCAGTTGCTTGCCTTGAATTCCTTCATCGTTTGGATAGAGGATCTTCGAGATATTCTCAGAGGAGACCTTATCCGCCACCGCGCCGAAAAAGTCGCCCGTATTGAAGGTTCCGAAATCGAAGGACTCGACGGCTTGCGCCGACCAGAGTCGCATCGTGTTGGCGGTGTTGGTACGATAGCCAAGAATCGGAGTGTCGTTGGGAATGCCGCGCACCACTTTCTGCGGGATCCAGCGCACGCGAAGACTCCCGCTGGCATCGCTATATCTCTCTGTGTGGCCACCCATCTTCACTTCGAAAGCATCTTCGGGCCGATCCAACGCCCATGGATTGCCGAGCCGCAGCCACTTGTCGGTCGTTTCAACCTGCCAGCCGTCGCGGATTTCCTGATCGAATATGCCGTACTCGTAACGAATGCCGTAGCCGATCGCCGGTATGTCCAACGTGGCCATTGAATCCATGAAGCATGAGGCCAGCCTTCCAAGTCCGCCGTTGCCCAATCCGGGCTCCTCTTCCTGTTCAATGAGCGTGTGCAGATTGAGCCCCAACTTGCGCATCGCTTCTTCGGCATCGTCGTAGATTCCGAGGTTGATGAGATTATTCACAAGATGGGGACCGGTCAGGAACTCAGCAGACAGATAGCAGACTACGCGCACATCCTGTGCGCGGTAATTGAGCACAGTCTGTATCCACCGCTCTACGAGACGATCCCGCACGGTGTGCGCCAAGGCCATGTAGAGGTCATTGAGGGTGGCCCGTTCACGAGACCGGCCTTGCACAAAGAACAAATTGTCAAGGAACGACGTCGCCAAGGCATCCGCTCCCGGAGCGGTCCGTTGGCCTTTAAGAGATAACTCTTGGCTCACAGCAGGAATTGCAGTAAAGGTCATGGTTCACCCCAGCGCCTTACGACAACGCGGACATACGGAAGGTCGTTGTTGAAACCATACGTCCAGCCGCAAACGGCGGCGTGAAAAGTGCGTCAAATCTACCCGACAGCTAAGGCTCCGGCAGTAGCACCACAACCAGGTCACTTTCGGGTAGCTCACGACCCTCCCGCAATCTCCCCAAGGAGCGTGTCGTTGGATTCCATTGATCGAGAGATATCTGAATAAAGTGCTCTTAAGATCGGTCGACTGCTGCGTTCCGGGTCTTCAGCCTTTATCATCGCTTCCGTGCAAGACATGTTGGCACGGCTCGGAACAAGAACGTTCGGAGGCGAATGCTTTGAATAAGCCATGGAATGAACTGTCACGGCGCGATTTCCTGTTCCTCAGTGCAGCTGCCCTCGGTGCTGCCGCAACGCCTCTCGTAGCTTCTGCTCCAAACGATCAGCAGCGCAAGGTCCTGCATATCATCGGCCACTCGCACATCGACGCCGCGTGGCTTTGGCCCTGGCGCGACGGAGAGGACGCGGTTCTCACCACCTTCCGCAGCGCCCTCAACCGCATGAATGAGACTCCCGGCTTCTGCTACACCCACTCGTCTTCTGCTCACTATCGGTGGGTCGAGCGAGCCGATCCCGCCCTCTTCGCTGAGATCCGGAAGCGCATCCGCGAAGGCCGCTGGGAAGTTGTCGGTGGCTGGCCGGTCGAGCCGGACTGCAACATCCCGGCCACGGAGAGTTTCATCCGTCATAGCCTTTACGGCAAGCAATATTGTCAACGAGCCCTCGGCGTTGACGTCAAGATCGGCTTCAACCCTGACTCCTTCGGCCATGCCGCGGGCCTGCCCACCATTCTCAAGCGCGCCGGCTATGGTTACTACGTCTTCATGCGCCCCCAGGAGCACGAAATGAAACTTCCGCTCGTCTTCTGGTGGGAAGGTCCCGACGGCTCGCGCGTTCTGGTGTCTCGCATCTGGCATGACTATGACTCGGATGCTAGTGGAATCGGTCCTGCTGCGGACGGGGCCTTCGCGCCGGGTTTCAACCATGCGGCCTTCTTTCTCGGCGTGGGCGATCATGGCGGCGCAGTGACAAAGGAGCAGCTACGGCAGGTTCTTGAACTGAGCAAGGACGCGAGCCTCCCGGAACTCCGATTCAGCACGATGCGCGCTTTTCTCCGAGAGATCGAGTCAGCGCCGGCCTTCGCGTCGTTGCCTGTGGTCACAGGAGAACTTCAGCACCATGCCCGTGGGTGCTACTCCGCCAATGGCGAGGGCAAGTACCTCAATCGTCGTGCCGAGCGCTCTCTCATCGAGGCAGAAACCATCTGTCTTGCCGCCGACCTCAGTTCTGGCCGTGTTTATCCTGGAGAGGAATTTTCCGAAGCCTGGTGGAAGGTCCTCTTCTGCCAGTTCCACGACATGATGGCCGGCACCTCGCTCTTCTCGGATTATCAGGATGTACGCGATAGCGTTGGCTATGCCTGCGAAGTCGCGCAAACCGCCAAAGTCGAAGCCCTCGAGGCCATGGCTAAGCGCGTCGATCTCTCTCGAGTTGAAGAAGGCGCAGTCTTTCTCTTCAACCCGCTGCCCTGGCGGCGCAAGGCTCTGGTGGAGTACTACACAGGCAGCAATCCCTCTGGCCATGCACGCATCACGCACCTCGCATCCGACGATGGCATCAAGGTCCCGGTGCAGTGGCGCCCCTCTGCCAGCATGACGCCCACCTGGTTCCCGCGCATGCATGCCTGGGTTGAACTTCCGCCCTGCGGCTACAAGGTCTTCGAGCTGGCTCATGGCGACTCGCCGCCCGCCGAACCGTTCAAGGATTTCGTAACCGTCTCTGAAACTGGATTCGGTATCGCCTCGCTCAAGGCTGAAGACGGCACCGAGTTGCTCGCCGCGCCGATAGGCCTCGTCGCCATCAGCGACACCAGCGACACCTGGGCTCACGGCATCAATCAATTCCGCCAGGAGATCGGCCGGCCGGCCCTAGTCTCCTCCGCCCTTGTCGAAGATGGCCCGATTACCCGTATTACCCGCCACCGAGGCCGATGGCAAGGGTCCGAGATTGTTCTCGATATCGCCCAGTTCGCGGGGATGGACTTTGTCGAACTTCGCTTCGTCATCGACTGGCGCGAGCACGAACAGATCCTCAAGCTTGAAATTCCCATCGCGCTTGCCAATCCTCGCCTTTTCGCCAAAGTCCCGGGTGAAGTTCTCGAACGCGGCGTCAACGGTGAAGAAGAGCCGTATCAGGACTGGATAGGTATCCAAGGCAAACGCGACGGCGCAGACTACACGGTGGCTCTGGTCAATAACTCAACCTATAGCTACGACTGCCTCAATGGACTGTTTCGCACTGTCCTGATTCGGTCCGCACCCTTCGCGCGCCACAACCCCAACCAGGTTCCATACAACGACAACAATGCCTGGCAGGATCAGGGCCGTCAGGAACGAAGATTCTGGCTCATGTGCGGGCGCGGCAGCTACCGAGAACTCGGGCTCGACCGCCGCGCTGAGGAATTGCAGACCCCAGCCGAATACGTCATGGATTCTGCGCACCCCGGCACCGAAGCATGGGAGCGATCCTTCCTCGAAGTCATGCCCAACAATGTGTGGGTACTGGCCGTAAAGCGAGCCGAAGGTCAAGCTGCACATCAAGGGGACCATGCATCAGCAGGAACCATTCTCCGTATTCAGGAGCGATCTGGAACCGCGACGAAGGCAATCCTCAAAAGTTCAGCGCTCGATCTCGACCAAACCATCGACCTCGGTCCGTGGGAACTGAAGACGTTGATGATTCAACGATCGGGTGGCGGCCCCGCAACTCTCCGCGAAGTGTCTCTTCTGGAGATATAGGAGGCCGAAGGATTCCAGAGAGCCTTCCGATGAGATATGCAACCGGGGAGGTGTGCAGTAACTGCGTATCCGCTCACCGCAAGCAGCAATCCGTATCGCTTTAGGAAACATCTTTTGAAACTCCACAGGAGACCTGCACTCCCAGGAGCGAGTTCACCCGCTCCATGACTTGAAAGGCATCAGCCACGTACACCACATCGGCCTTGCCGCGGGTCCAGCCACAGTTGGGGTCGAGACTGATTGCGCGTCGTTCCCCGATGAACCGCCAACCCACTACGTGCGGTTCTTCACCATGGCAGCAGGTCGCGAGGCCCTTCGAATGCCTGGGGGTCGAACCAGTCTGGCCCACTTGATTGAGATGCGTTAGAAAAGGCAGGACGGGGGCTCCTTCGCCGCCCTGATCAACGAGTGATTTGGAACTGCCGAGCGATGCGCCCGAGGCGTGCACGAATTGCAGGATCAATTCTCCCGCCTCCGCGACATGAATCTTCCCGTCGGGTTGCTTCTTTGTCCATCCCGCTCCGGCAACAAACAGGAGCTTAGCGTCAGGGCGAATGGTTGCCCACCTCTGTGAGGACTCATCGCTGGCTGTCCCGGCCGGGATCGCACCTTGCTCTGGTGCGCGAGTTCCCAGAACAGTTGTGCGCAACGCAGGAATCTCGACCACGATTTGTTCCGCTTGCACCGGAGCGACCTCGCCGGCATAGACTGGGTGGGTCCCGGAGTCGAGTAGGAGAAACCACGGACGCGCTTCACGTGTCACAACGGCTTCCATGCGTTGGCGATAAAACCACCGTGTCACCTCTACTCTGTCTCTCCCGCCAATGGCGGTGATATGCGTTTCGATGCTCCCGAGCAGGCGATGCGCCACAGCTGCCATCACGCGCGCGAAGCGTGAACTGTGAGGGGCGAGAACGATTGTGGCCTGCGTGGTCCTGCAAATCGCCTCGCACGCTGCTGCATCGCTTGCGTAGCGCGATTGTGCGAATGCTGCGCCTGAGACGACAAGCAATCGTGCTCCCGCGCAAGACAGGCTCCTGGCCATGAGGTCTGAAACTCCGCAAACAATGCCTACGGTCAATGTGGCACCGACTTGCGCTGCCAACCCCCTGCCTGCGGTTACGGCCTCAAGCGAACCTTTACTGAGCTGTTCGCCGGTTTCGTCGCTATGGGTTAATACCAGAACAGATTCCATTACTCCGCCTCAATCCATGCAACCAAGTCATGCGCGATCTCGTCAGCCGTAAGATCCTTCACCACGCGCGTGGTGCGTTGCTGGCTGGGAAGGCTGACCGAGATGTAGCTGAGACCGTTGCTTGCCATGGGCACAGATTTTGCTTTTTGCAAAGCGGGCATGATCGTACGCATATTCGCCATGCCAACTTGCGGATTGTTGCGCGGCTCGGCGAGATTGCCTGTTGCCCAGCCCAGCACCGCCGGGGGTCCCATACAAACAGAAGCCTGGTGCTTTCCGCCCTCCACGCGCTCGAGTACTTCGAATGAGCCGTCGTCATGCGAGTCAATCCGGTCTACGCCTTGGAACTGATCCATGATGCCGAGGCGCTCGCCGGCGAATTGCAGCGTGATTCCGGCGCCTCGCGTTGCTGACTCCCAGCCGCCGAAAAGAAGGAGCTTGCTTCGATCCAGCCCCGAGATCGCCCCGATCGCATCGGCAATTGCGGCCGCAGCTGCGTGCGCATCGGTGAAGCCACCGATTGGACCGTCGATAGGAACCAGCTCGAAACTCGCCTTCTGCGCAACGCTCATCATCAGTTGTTGCAGTTTGGCTTTAGGCCCGAGCGAAACCAGCCAGACTCTGCTGCCCGGGCGTTTGGCGGCCAGACTCGCAGCCTCATAGAGGGCGCTCGCCGCCCATGGATCGAGAACGGCGGGAAGGAGCATTTCGCTTTTGACACCGGGCCCGGTCGGGCCGACTATCGGTTCGAGCGTCTGCAATGGATCGGGCACGATTCCAGCGCAGACAACAATATGAAATGAATCGATCATTTTTTCTCCGGCCTGCAGCTCGCTTTTCGCTGACAGCTGTGAGCTGAAAGCTGTTCTTCAGTTTTCCGCCGAATGCAACCCTCCGGCGCCGGCAAGGAATTCGATGTTGCCGCTCTCTTCATCGGCGGCATGAGCGCAGTTCCACAAACAAGCCCCGCAGTGCACGCACTTTTCCCGCTCAAACACGGGCGTGCCGTCTGCACCCTGTGTGATCGCTTGACCGGAACACATTGCGATGCAGGTTCTCTCTCGGCATGACCGGCATACTTCCTTGTTGAGAAACCGCACATGATCCGCAAAGCCCGGCATGGCCTGGACCTTGCCGCCGATCAAGAGCGCATCTTGTTGGGTGACCAGCAGGCGGCCGTCGAAGGGAATCTCCGGCCAGCCCCGCGCTGTCAGCAAAGCATCGTGGAAGGGGCGGCCCTCCTCGATTACTTTTTGAGTGGCGTCGTCTCTCTGCCTTTTTTCTGCTCTATCCAGCGCTTCAAACGGGCAGATCTGCTCGGTCGCGGAGGGAATCTTCGCCTTCAGCCTAAGATGGCCGCGGGTCAAGCCGGCCAGCGCCATTCCAACCATTCCGCGAACAAACCCGAAATGAAATCCGTCGCGAGCGTGTTCAGCTTGGCGCACACCAGATTCCACCCAGCTTGCACGGCGCCGCTTTTCATAGGTCGCGGAAAGGTTTTGTTCGGTAAATGGACGTCCGCCGCGCAGCAGTTCGAGGACAGCCTCGCCCAATTGCACGCCAGTTGTCCACGCTTCATCCACACCCGAACCGGTCAGCATGTTGGTCGAACCGGAGCCTTCACCGATGCGCGCGAATCCATCGCCGGCAAGGAATGGTTCACCACGTTTTCCAGATTCTTCGAGCGACTTTGCACCCCAGGAATGCAGGGCGCCGTCTTTGAGGTGTTTCCACAGAACCGGATGCTGGATGTAGTGCTGCAAATACCTGTAGGCAGTGCGCGCCGGATCGCTCATCCACGACGGAACGAAGATACCCACGGAGGCCAGTCGATCTGGGTGGACATACAGGAATCCGAAGATCTCCGGCTCGGGAAATCCGAAGGTGTGCCAGACCGTGCCCGGCTCGAGCGTGGAGTCTGCGGGTAGCT
>CAZPEZ010000056.1:0-32852 GCA_964585715.1 uncultured Occallatibacter sp. | reverse complement strand
GGAGCGGCAGATTTACAGTCTGCTGCCATTAACCACTCGGCCACCTGTGCCCAAGCACCCCACAGACTAAAATCTGCCCGCAGGAACCCAGTTTTCAAAGCCCTCATCCGCCGAGAAACCCTCCCGCCGGCCTCGGCTTCAACACCTGCTAAACATCAAAATCCTGCGTCAAACCCACATCAACAACCCGGCCCGTAAGCCGCTTCAACGCGTACTGCCCCACCCGGACCACATCCGGCGTGATGGAGCATGTCACCTCAGTGGGATCGCCGCGGAGGATCAGATCCAGCGCTCAAGCTTCCGCGCCAGATCCCAAAACCTGCTGCCGTTCCGCCCCGGAGTTTCTCTTCTTCAAGTGGAGCTGGCGAAGGGATTTGAACCCCCGACCCTCTGATTACAAATCAGATGCTCTACCAGCTGAGCTACGCCAGCCCAAAGACGATTCCGACACACTCCAGAATCGCTTCGCCACCCGGAATTCTCCCCGGAAGCCGGTGATCTGCGCAGACACACTCCCGCTCCGCGCATACCACGGCACAGTTTCCAAGGTTAGCACACTGCCAGAGCCGGGGCAAACCGCACCGGTGTGTCCCATCCCCTTGCTTTTTCGACAATTTGGCTTGACTTTGGCCGACTCGCGCGTGAACCTTGCTCTCACAGTTGATTCCCTCCTTTAAGGAAGATTTTTATGAATAGAAAGCAGCTTTTCGCCGCCTGCTCGGCTGTGTTTTTGCTGGTCGCCTTGGCCCAAGCCGTCCCTTCCGGAGCCCAGGCCGCTCCGCCACCTCCACCTCCGCCTGGCGCTAGTGCCGCGCAAGGTGCGCCGGCACGCCGGCCGCGCATCGCCGTCCTCGACTTCGACTACGGCACCGTGCAGACATGGTCGTCCGCCCTCTTCGGCACCAACGTTGACGTCGGCAAGGGCATCGTCGACCTGCTCGTAACCGGCCTCGTCAAGGATGGCACCTACTCCATCATCGAGCGCAAGGCACTCGACAAGATCATGGCCGAGCAAAACTTCTCCAACTCCGACCGCGCCGATCCCTCCAGCGCCGCCAAGATCGGAAAGCTGCTCGGGGTCGATGCCATCATCGAAGGCAGCATCACCCAGTTCGGCAACGAGACCAAAAATACAGGATTGGGTGGAGCAGGAGGCGGCTTCGGCGGCTTCGGCCTGGGCGGATTCCACCACTCGAACTCCAAAGCCAACGTGGCCATTACCGCACGCATCATTAACATCGATACCGGAGAGATCATGGCCGTAGCCGATGGCAAAGGCGAGTCTTCGCGATCTTCCACGTCGCTGCTCGGCGGCGGAGGCAACTGGCACGGCTTCGGCGCGGGCGGCGCAAACTTTGGCACCAGCGATTTCCAGAACACTATCATCGGCGAAGCCACCAAGGCCGCAGTCGATCAACTCACCACGAATCTGGTTGCCGACTCTTCGAAGGTTGGCGTACGTACCGTAGTGGTTGAAGGCGTAGTCGCCGCCGTCGATGGCGGCCAGGTCATTCTCAACGTCGGTGGCAATGCCGGCGTCAAAGTGGGCGACACGCTCGAAGTCCTCCGCGTAACTCGCGAGATCAAGGACCCCACCACCGGCAATGTACTCCGCCGCCTCACCACCACGGTTGGCACAGTTCGGGCCACCGATGTCGACCCAGTCTCAGCCATCTGCACACCGGTCTCAGGTACCGACTTCAAAGCCGGCGACCGCGTCAAAACCATCATCCAATAGCCTCTCTCCTGTTCTTTCGAACGCCCGCCGCAGCTTCTGCGGCGGGCGTTTTTCTGTGGCAAGTATATGAAGTGGCCGCCGTGGCAGGTGCTTTATTGCTTATGTATTTTCTGGGATGTCCCATATGTGCCGCAGACACAGGGAAAAGACAAGCCGCGAGTGTACCTCAGATCGGCGAGCAAAGGGAATCAATGGAATGCCTCCAGGGATCAGTCGATGGAGATGGGAAAGGATTTCGAAAAAGACTGCCCCGAGGTGCGAGTAACAATCAATCAGAACGTGGCTGATTACACCGTCCTGCTGAATCATATCGAGGTCGGATTTGCGAGAGATAACCAGCTCCAGATCGCCAACAAAGATGGTGATCTTATCCAGAACCAAAGAGGGCGGGAGCATCAACGGAGGAGTAAAGAAAGCGTGCGGCATAATTCTCGCCGACTGGGCCAAGAAATAGTGGATACTGGGCCCGCGTCGTAGATAGTAGGAGCAAAGGCCAGCGAAGAGTCTTCGATTCGCCTACCGGCCGGAACCCCGTCCGCTATGCTTGTAGGGAGGGCTTGCCCGCATTTGGACAAGCCCTCCCTACCCATGCATAGACGCACGCGTCGCACGCTGTTGATCGTTGCCGGAGTCATCCTTCTTCTCGTGCTGGCCGTCTATCTGCGCTCCAAAGCCCCGCCCGAAGCCGCCCGTCTTCTGCCTGAATCCGATGGCATCCTCTACGTCAACTTCACCCCGTTCCGCGCCTTCTTTCACAGACAGCTCAAACCGCCCGAACGCGTGCCCGAGTACCAGCAGTTTGTCGACGCCACCGGCATCGATTGGGAACGCGATCTCGATCAGGCTGCCATCGCCTTGCATCGCATGCCCAATCCCAACGGGCCCAATGGTCCGGTCGCCTACTCGCTCGTCCTCGTCGGCAAACTCACCGGCACGCGCCTGAACACCTGGCTCGATGCCCACGCCGCCACGCGCGAGGTCTACGTAGGCCACACCATCTATAGCGTCCCTTCAGACGGCCGAACCGTCCGCGTCTGTCAGATCGGCTACGACATGCTCGCGGTCAGCAACACGCCTACCCCCGAGCAAATCCACTCCATCATCGACCGCCATCGCACCGCCGCGCTGCCCTTTGCCGGCTCCTCCCTTCTGGCCCATCACTACCACGAAGTGCCGCTGCTCTCCCTTGCCTGGGGCGTCGGCCAAATCGGCCTTCCCTTCTCCGAGAGCGGCCAGATCAGCATCCTAGGCCTTTCCCTTCCGCTTCAGGATGGCGCCACCATCGTCGCCAGCATCGCGCCAACTCTCCCCCTTGCCGGTGGCCTGCGCCTGCGCGCCGAGGAAATCTCCCCGAACGAGCAGGAAGCCGAGAGCCAGGCGGCCTCTCTGAATCTGCTCCTCTCGATGGCCCGCACCGTCACCGCCCCGCTCGGCAACAATCCCGCCAACAACGGCTTCCGCGAACTCCTCAAGACAGCGCAGATCGCGCAAAAGCGCGACCGCGTCGTAGTGACCGCAACATTGACGCCGTCGGTTCTCAACCGAATCGCAGCCAGTGCGAACGCGCAGACCGAAGCGGCTCAATCCCCCACCCAATAGCAGCTTTCTATTCCCTGTTCTCTATTCCCTGTTCTCTATTCCCTGTTCTCTATTCCCTATTCCCTATTCCCTGTCTTCTTCAACTCCGCGCAAACTCGAACACAATTCCTTTCCCTGCAGAATCAAGCCGAATCGCTGCAAATCGCGTCTCACGTCTAGCCCAAGCTCCACCCGATCCGTGTAAAGTTGTATCGCTGATGGCTCTCTTCCTCTTCTTGCTACCAACATTCACCTTGAGAGGTCTCATGAGTTTTTCCCGCTGCCTGCGCCCCTCGCTCGCCGCTGCTCTTCTTCTGCCTTGCATCTCGGCCTTCGGCGCCGACTCTGCCAATCACCCCGTCCTCACCGGCCAATCCGCCTTCACCGACGCGCTTCACGAGGCTCCCGGCACCCGCCGTCATGTCACCGTCGCTGACCTTCCCCAGCCCAAGCCCGAAGAGTCGGTCGACAACGGCCCCTCCGTCGTCGCACGTCCTGCCAACGCCTGGCCTATCGCGCCCCAGGGCTTCAAGGTCGACATGTATACCACAGGCCTCGATAACCCGCGTCTGCTGCGCTTCGCGCCCAACGGCGATCTCTTCCTCGCGGAAAGCCAGACCGGCAAGATCAAGCTCTTTCGCGGCGTCGGTCCCGACGGCAAGCCGAAAGAGACTTCCGTCTTCGCTGAGGGACTCAATCTCCCCTTCGGCATCGCCTTCTATCCCGGCGGTCCCAACCCGCAGTGGATCTACGTCGGCAACACCGACGGCATTGTGCGTATCCCGTACAAGAACGGCGACCTCAAAGCCAGCGCCGCACCGCAGCAGATCGCCGCGCTCCCCGGCGGCGGCCGCCTTCGTGGTGGAGGCCACTGGACGCGCGACCTCGCCTTCTCCAAAGACGGAACCAAACTCTTCGCCTCTGTCGGTTCGCTCTCCAACGTCGACGATGCCGACACGCATCCCGGCGAATTTCACCGCGCCGACGTGCTCGAGTTCACACCCGAAGGCAAGTTCATCAAGGTTTACGCCTGGGGCATTCGCAACTGCGTTGGCGAGGCCATCAATCCCATCACCGGCGAGCTCTGGTGCTCCACCAACGAGCGCGACGGCCTCGGCAACAACCTCGTGCCCGACTACGTCACCCATGTGCAGGAAGGCGGCTTCTACGGCTGGCCCTGGTACTACATGGGCGGACATCAGGATCCGCGCCATGTCGGCAAACATCCTGAGCTGCAGTCGAAGGTGCTCACCCCCGACATTCTCGTCAACCCGCACTTCGCTTCGCTCGAGATGATGTTCTACACCGGCTCCCAGTTCCCCTCCGAGTTCAAGGGCGACGGCTTCGCCTGCGAGCACGGCTCGTGGAACCGCGCCCAGCGCTCCGGCTACGAATGCATTCGTCTGCCCATGCGCAACGGCCACGCCACCGGCGAGTACGAAGACTTCTTAGCAGGATTTGTCACGCCCGATGGCTCCGTCTGGGGTCGCCCCGTCGGCATCGCTCAGGCTCCCGATGGCTCACTCTTCGTCTCCGACGACGGTTCCCGCACCATCTGGCACGTGTCTTATACAGGCAAATAGGAACAGCTCGCGTCGCATTAGTCCGCACGGCACCGGGTGCCTCGGCTCTCGGGGTCCCCACGGACAGGTCTTCGTCCGTGGGGTGAGGATTCCGAGACCCGGGAAAGCGACTAGGAGTGCATCATCCTCGGCACAGCCCGCACCAGATCGAAGACAAACAGCGCCTGGCCCAGCAGGAATGACAAAGGCCCGCCAGCCAGCCCCAAAAAGGCAAGCCACAGAACGCCCCGCGATGATTCTGCGCCGGAACGTGCGGCGGCCATCCCTCCCCAGCCCAGCGCAACAAAACCAACAGCGTACAACGCCACCCCCGCAGCGCTCAGCCAGAAATGCCACGGAGCCAGTGTCCTCGAAATCGGGATGGATCCAATCGCGTAGAAGCACGCAAAGCCGCCAAACAGGGATCGGAGCGCGTAGCAGGGAGTCTGTAAGGTGAGACCGCGGTGCACATGCGAACCAGGCCATGGGACAACCATCGCTACATTCGGGACAAATCGAGTCACCGCCAATCCCAGAACGAGTAGTACCAAGCTGGAAACCGCGAAGAGAGTGACTGTCCGTGGCATTAAATCGCCCTCCCGTATGGACTACCGCAGCGAAAGCACCAGAAAATCGCCGGGGGCGGCCATTCCTTGCGAAACATTATGCGCCTCGCGCGCACAATGGAAGTATGGAATCGGGTGAGTGTCGTGCGAGCAATCTGTCAGGCCTGTCCGCGATCCATACCGGGGCTACCCCCCTCCCCCCTCCTCATACCACCCCCTCCCTGCGCCCGCGAGGGCTCAATTCACGAACCGCAGTGCGGAGATCCGGCTGGCAGATTGCGAAGAATCTCGAGGCAATGTGAAGCGGCCCTGACAAGGAGTCTCTCGTCAGGGCCAAATGTTCAAACGAAGTTCCTCGCGCGTGCAAGATTCTCGGTGAGACCCGCGAAGCCCTTGCCTGAACAGCTTGCCCTGAGCGAACTCGAAGGGGCTAGTCCGGCGCGGAGCGTCAGTTGGCCGCACCGCAGTCAGTGCTCGCTTTGTCGGGGACGCCCGGCGCGAAGCGCAGTTGGCCGCACCGCAGGTGCCTGAATGCGAGCCGCAAACAGATCGTCGATCTTCTTCTGCTGCGCCTTGACTTCCTCGAGCTCGTACTCAGTCCGTTGCTGCTTTCGGAAATCTGTCAGCATCTGCCGGCCATTATGCGCGACCTGATAGATCGCTCTCTGCTGATCGCGCTGCGCTTGCACAACCTTGAGCTTCTCGATCGATTGCTGCCTCGCTTCAAAAGCAGCATTGATCTCAGCGTCCATGCCTTGCAGCAAGTACGCTTGCATCGGCTTCTTGAGAGCCTCGTCACGTTGGCGATTGGCTGCAGCCAGCTCTTGGGTCAACTCTTCGATTCTGCGTTTCACGTATGCGACTTCGAACTCTGCCCGCTGCAGCGCCAGCTCTTCCCGCCGTTCGATGCTCTCACGGACACGAAGGACTTGTTCGAGGGTAAATCGAAATGCCACGGTGAGGTCGCCTCATCAACCGGGTAGCGCGAGCAACCGGTCCGCAGCACTTTCGAATGTGCAGAGATCGTCTGGTGTCTGCCGAAGGAAGGCGTTGATCGCAGGCAGATTCTCAACGGCGTTATCGAGAATCGGATCGGAGCCTTTTTGGTACGCGCCGATTCGAATCAGGTCTTCCGATCGTTGATAGGCAGCCATCATCATGCGCAGCGCATTGGCCTTGGACAGATGCTTCTCCGTCACCATGCTCGACATGAGCCGGCTCAAACTGTCGAGGATCGAGATCGGCGGGTAGTGGCTGCGGAAAGCCAGGTTGCGATCCAGCACCACATGTCCGTCGAGCAGCGACCGCACTGTATCAACCACGGGATCCTGCTGGTCGTCGCCCTCCATCAGGACTGTATAGAACGCAGTGATGCTGCCTTGCGCGAAGTTGCCGGCGCGCTCGACCAGTCGGGCCAGCATGTTCAGCACCGACGGCGTGTATCCCTTAGCAGTCGGCGGTTCTCCCGCGGCCAGACCGATCTCGCGCTGGGCCATCGCAAAACGCGTCAGCGAATCGACGACGAGCAAAACATTTTTCCCTTGACTGGCGAAGTGTTCAGCTACCGCCGTCGCTCCGAGCGCGGCGCGAATGCGCAGCACCGGCGATTGATCGGAGGTCGAAACAACCACGACGGAGCGGCTCAATCCCTCTTCGCCAAGCACCTCGAGAAACTCGCCGACTTCGCGGCCGCGTTCGCCGACCAGAGCCAGCACCGTCATGTCGGCTGCTGTGCCGCGTGCCATCATGCCTATCAGCGTGCTCTTGCCCACGCCGCTGCCGCCGAAGATGCCGACACGTTGGCCACGTCCACAAGTCAGGAACCCATCGATCGCGCGAATCCCACAGCTCAATGGCTCGCGGATAGGAACACGATCCAGAGGCAGCGGCGCCGACCCGTCCAGGGTCACGGAATGGACGGCCCGATAGTCACCCAACGCGTCCAGCGGGTTTCCCGCTGTATCGATAACGCGGCCCAACATACCGGGACCGACACGAATCGAGGGGCGCGCACCCCATGTCACCAGCTTGTCACCGAAGCGAATGCCCTGAGGATGATCGGCGGCCATCGATAACATCGTTGAGCCGCGAAAGCCAATGATCTCGCCCGAATAGCACTTGCCTCCGGGGCCAATGAACTGGCACGACTCACCCACCGAACAGAATGGACCCTCCGACTCGATCAGATTGCCCACCACCTGCGTGATGCGGCCGCTCCAACGCAGAGTCGATCCCGTGCGCAGGTAGTGCGTGTAGGGAGCCAGCAATTCGCGGCTCATTTAGTTCCTGGCCTCAGCGCCATCAGATCGAAGAATCCCTGCTCGACTTCCTTGAGCTGCGAATCGAGCCCGAAGTTGGCCGTGCCGAGTTCCGTCTCAAGCAGGCAATCCTGATCGCTGAGCTGTGGGTCTTCGGTCACTTCTACATGCTGCATGCTCGGAATGGCGGCAAAGTATTGTTTCCAGCTCACGCCCTTTCCGGGACTCACGCGTATCGTTACGCTTGATCCTTCGCGCATTCTCTCCACGGCGAGGCGGACAAGCGCAGCCAGCAACATGGGATCGACCTGCGCTTCGCGGTGCAGAATCTTGGCGGCGATAGAGAGCGCAAGTTGCACGATCTCCATCTCCACCTGCGCATAGTAATGACTGCGTTGCTCCTCGAAACCTGCGAGCATTGCAGCGAGGGGCTCACGCAAGGCGGTCAGTTTTTGTTCGTACTCCTTACGCAGGCTCTGCTCCACTTCGTGTGCCGCTTCTGCCCTTTCGTGCGCAATGAGCGCGGCGAGCTCCTCCGCCGCGGTCGGCTGTGGGCTTGCACTCTTCATGACTGCATCGTCGACCGGGATAGGATCGGGATGCGCCACGCCGTCGCGCATCTTGCGGGCAGACATATCGCGATACTGCAAGGCCGAAACCGGAACCGGCAATCCGCTGGCAAACTCTGGGCTAGAGGACATACTCGTCTTCTCCCTCACTCTTGAGGACGATCTTCCCTTCCGATTCAAGCTTACGTGCAATGGCAACAATCTCACTTTGCGCCTTGGCAACGTCTTTCCCGCGGACTGGACCCATCATCTCGGAGTCTTCCTTCATCATCTCCACAGCACGCGAAGACATGGTGCGGAATATGTGGCTACGCAGATCCTCGCTTGCACCTTTCAGAGCGACCATCAGGGTCTTCTTGTCCACCATATTCATGAGCTCGCGCATATCCGATTCCGGAACCTCAAGGAAGTTCTCAAAGGTAAACATGAGATCGCGAATGCTGATGGCCAGCTTCGGATCATCGGATTCGATGGTTTGAAGAATCTCGCGCGCAGCCGATGGCTCGAGGCGATTCATCAGGTCAGCCAGATTCTTGACTCCACCGTCCGCTTTCTTGGTCTGATCGAATGCGGCTCCGAATCGGCGATTCAGAACGCGCGAAGCCTTGGCCGCCGCATCGGGCGAGAACTGGCCAATCGTCGCCATCCGCCGTATGCAGTCGACGCGCGTATCCGGATCGAGCTTCATTAACAATGCTGAGGCCTGTTTTGGATCGAGGTGGCCAAGGATGAGGGCCTTGGTCTGCGCATGTTCGCCGGCAAGGAATCTAGCCAACTGCGTCGGTTCGGTCTTTTTCAGCGCATCAAACTGGATCGTAGCGTTCTCTTCCGGATGTGAAAGACGCTGCACCATGGTCTTAGCGCTGTTTTCACCAAAGGCCTTGACCAGAAGACGAGTGGCAACGTCGCGTCCGCCAGACGAGAGGAATTCGCTGGTCAGCATCATCTGGTGGTATTCCTCGAGGACTTGCAGCGTCGTCTCCACCGGAACCCGCGTCAGGCTGGCAACCTCACGCGTAAGGCGGTCGACGTCTTCGCCACTGAGGTTGCGCAGGATCGGCGCTGCTTCTTCCTCGCCAAGAAATGACAGCAGGATCGCCGCCTTGCGCGCACCGCTCGGAGCACGTTCCACTGGACTCATTAGTCCTCCTCCCGCAGCCAGGCCTGCATGGCACGTGCTGTATCCACTGGTTTCTGCCTTACGAGTTCAAAGGTTTGCGCTTTCAGCTGCGCGGCGCGCATATTGCCGGATCCTAACTCGGGTGGCGTTGCGGCAACTGCCAATGGCTGCACCTGCGCAGCGGCGAGAGCTGCCTGCCCTCCGGCTCCGGCTGTGAGCTGCGCCGGACTCAGCGCATGCTTCTGGACCGGGCGAATCACAAAGAAATAGGTCAGTACAAAGAGGATGAGCAGCGAAACCGGTCGCAAAAGTCCCGAGTAATCGGCGACCGTCTTTTGCACCTGTGTTGTCCATCCGGCTGCGGGCAGGTCGGTGTCGGCTGTGTTGCCATCGAAAGACATGTTCTGCACGCTGATGGTGTCACCGCGCTTGGCATCGAAACCAATAGCCGCTTCGGCGAGCTCGCGAATCTTGTTCAGTTCGTCCTGCGATCTCTTTTGTCGCGTGTAGGTGGTCTTGCCCTTCTGCACGTTCTTCACCAGCACGTCGTCGACAAGCAGCGCCGCGGTAATACGCTGGACACGGCCACCCGGCGAGATCGTGTGGATCACCGTTTTGTTGACGCCGAACTGCGAGCTTTCCGACTTCGACGCCTGTGTGGAGCCCTGTGTGACCGTTGTGGCTGTGCTCGGTTTCGTTTTGCTTGCGGTCGGGACATTGCTCGCCGTTCCCGGAACGCCGACCGGCACAGCTCCGCCGGAGGCTTGGTCCTCGGTCTTCTGCTCGCTCAGCAGTGCGCTCACGGAAGGGTCGTACTTTTCCTGGCTCTCTTCCATAGACCCCTGATCGTAATCGACGTTGACGCTGGCACGAATCGCATTGGTGCCCACGACCGGCTCAAGTGTATTGATGATGCGCTGAGTCAATCGCGCCTCTTCGTCTTCGTTGCTCCCGGCGCCCTCGTGCCCAGGACCCAACGACATGTCGGTATCTGCATCGATGATCGAGACGTCTTCCGGCTTGAGTTGGTCGACAGCGCCTGCAACAAGGCGCGAGATGCCGACCGCTGAATCCTTTGAAAGGCTGCCGCGTTTGAGCTTGAGAATGACGCTGGCTTTCGCTCCACGCTGGCGATCGATAAAGACAGAGTCGGAGGGCATGACGAGATGCACGCGCGCCCGGTCGACGTTCGCCAGTGTCTGAATTGTTCTCTCGAGTTCCCCTTCGAGCGCTCGCTGATACGCGACTTTCTCGTCGAACTCGGTCTGGCCCCAGGTCATCTTGTCGAACAGCTCAAATCCCATACGGCCGCTGTGTGGCTCGCCTTGCGCCGCCGTCTGCATGCGGGCAGCATCGAGCTTGTCGGCGGGAACACTGACCGTCTTTCCGTCGGGGCTGATCTGATGAGGGATATTCTGCGCTGCGAGCTGCGTCGCCAGCGACTGCGCGTCTGCGGGATCGAGGTCCTTGTAGAGAGGCTTGTAATCAGGCGTGCCGATGAGCCGTACAAACAAAGTCAGCAGTACAGCAGTAGCGGCGGCTCCTCCCGCGAGGAGCGCCTTCTGCTGACCGGTGCGGCTGGCCCAGAATTGCTTCACCTGTTCAACTACATTCGTCATGCCTGGCATGGGGGCCTAATCCTAGAACTGCATCTTCTCGATGTCCTGGTACGCGTTGACGATCTTGTTACGCACCTGCATCATCAGCTGAAACGAGACGTCCGCCTTTTCGACCGCGATCATCACGTTGTTGATGTCTCCTCCTCCGCCTTGCACCAGGTTGCTTACCTGAGCCGCCGCGGAGTCGTTGAGCTGATCGACGCCGTGGACTGCGCTCGACAGAACAGACGCAAAGCTTTCTCCCGCCGAACTGCCTGCATTGTCGAGCGAGGGAAGTTGGGGGACCTGAAAGTTCGGAATGGTATTGAGGGATACGTTGCTCATCGATTGACTCCGTTGTTTTACGAGGACTTCAAGATATCGATGGACTGCTGGATCATCTGCTTGGCCGAGTTCACAGCCGAAGCGTTCATCTGGTAAGCGCGCACTGCGCCCATGAGGTCTACCATCTCCGTGATCGGATTGATCGCCGGATACTCGACCATGCCGTTCTTATCGGCGTCGGGGTTGCCCGGCTCGTAGCGCTTCACGGGGGGAGCCGTGTCGTTCACCACTTCGGTAAGTTGCACCGACCCGGCAGGCGGCTGGCCAAAGCGATTCAGGTGGTTGAGCACATTGTGAAACGGGGAGATGCTCGTGCCGCTGAAGACAACTTCCTTGCGCTGGAACGGACCGCCTGTCTCGGTGTGCGTGGTCTCCGCGTTGGCAAGGTTCGCGGAGGTGACTTCGGCCCGCTGCCTTTCGGCGGTCAGAGCCGACGCGCTGATGCTGAGCATGTCAAACAAGCCCATGGTTAGCTCCCTTCTTTAATGGCGGTCAGCAGGCGATGAAACTCTTCTTTCACCAGCTGCACACCCATCTGGTATTGAAGCTGGGTCTGAGAAAGCAGCATGCTCTCGCGGTCCATGTTCACGTTGTTGCCGTCGGGACGTTCGGGCAGTCCTTCGACCTCGACCGTGGCGGGACCAGCCGGCGGCCCGCCGCTTGTTTCGTTCAGAGCCTGCTGCATCGCGGACTGAAAGTTGATGTCCTTGACGTGGTAACCCGGCGTATCGAGATTGGCCAGGTTCGCTGCGACCACCTCTTGACGATCGGAAGTCACTTTGAGATAGCCCTGCAGCAGCTCCATGATCGGAGTCGTCGCCATATTATGCATACCTCCTGGGCGGCAAGCCGTATTCGCGGATTTTGTTGCGGAGCGTGCGGAGACTGATGCCAAGCATCTCGGCCGCAACGGTCCGGTTTCCATCAGTGAGGGCGAGAGTTTTTTCGAGGTGAAGCTTTTCGACCTGCCAGATCGGCGTGCCCGCCGGAGCGCCCACGACACCCGACGCCGCCTGAGGGGCGCGCGTGGAGGCAAGATTTGCGACGCCGTGAAACTCCATCTCGAAGCTCCTGGCATCGATCTCAGTGGTCTCGCTCAAAGTGAGAACGCGGCGCATGAAGTTCGCGAGTTCGCGAACGTTGCCCGGCCACGAGTGCGACTGAAGGCGCTCAATGAAGTCCGGATGGAGGTGCGGCGTAGGAGTTTGATGCTGCGCGACGAACTTGTCGGCAAAGAACCGTGCGAGAACTGGGATGTCTTCCCGCCGTTCGCGGAGAGGCGGCAGCGTCAGCGGAATGACGTTCAGGCGGTAGTAGAGATCGGCGCGAAACTGGGCGCGTTCGACCATTGAGCTCAATGAAACGTTGGTCGTAGCGATAACTCGAATGTCGACGTGGACCGGCGAGCCCTCGCCGAGACGTTCAAACTCTCGCTCCTGCAGAACACGCAACAACTTGGGCTGGAGATTGAGAGGCATTTCGCCGATTTCGTCGAGCAGAATTGTGCCGCCGTTGGCCAATTCAAATTTGCCGGGCCGGTTTGCGACCGCGCCTGTGAAAGCCCCCTTGCCGTGGCCAAAGAGCTCGCTCTCGAGCAGCGTCTCCGGGACTGCGGCGCAGTTCACTGCAATGAACGGCTTGCTGCTGCGGGCGCTGGAGTCGTGGAGGAAACGCGCGAGCAGCTCTTTCCCGGTTCCACTTTCCGCTTCGATCAGGACATCCGCGCCGGTGCTCGCGGCAGCTCGGGCACGATGGAGGGTACGCAGTAACGAAGGCGCGTGGCCAATGATGTCGCCGTTGGCGCTGAAATCCTCGAGAGGCATCTGGCGGGCGCGGTTCATGACCTGCGCAGCCGTTGCCTGCAGACGCTCGAAGGGAATCGGCTTCGTCAGATAGTCAAGCGCTCCGTCGCGCATCGCGGTGACTGCATCCGGCACGGAACCATAGGCCGTGAGCAGAATGACAGCGGTCTCGGGGAAAGCTTTTCGCGCGGCACGCATCACCTCCATGCCCGTGCCGTCGGGCATCCGCATGTCAGTCACAACGAGGTCGAACTCATGGCCCTCGACGTTGCGGATCGCTTCGCGAACGCAGGACGCGGTTTCGACGCGCCAGCCATGACGAAGGAAGTTCGCCCGCAGCGCCGTGCGGATTCCAGGTTCGTCGTCGACCACCATTACCGACAGCGTTTCATCGTTCGTCATATTGCCGGGAACTCCAACAAGAATCTGCTTCCTTCGTGAAGGCAGCTAGAGACGCGAATTGTGCCGCCGAGTTGTGCTATCAGACGCTTGCACACCGCCAGCCCGAGGCCGGGGGTTCCGCCGGTGGCGCTGAAGCCTGCGTCGAAGATTTGATGGATGATGCTCTCGTCAATTCCGCAGCCGGTGTCGCAAATCTCGACTGCAGCGAGAGCCTTCCCCTCGCGAACCGCAGAGCTGGTCGAAACAGCCACCTGTCCTCCGGCTTCGGTGTGGCGGATCGCATTGCAAACGATGTTGAGGACGATCTGGCGAATTGCCTCCTGGTTCCCGGCAACTTCGGGCGTGTCGGCTGCGGCAACGAAAGACAGTGAAAGCCCGGCCTGGACGGCGATGGGTTGAACAAACTCGACGCCGTCGCGAACGCAGCGGACGAGATCCACTGGAGTGAGACGCGTCTTGGTCTCGCTGTTGAGGCTGAGAACGTTATTGACGGTTCCGGAGAGCAAGCGAATGCCGGCACGGAGGTGCGCAATCCACTGCGACGAAGTGCCCAGGTCCTGCTCGATCAGATCCGCAAACAGCTCCATGCTGGCTAATGGATTTCTAATTTCGTGAGCGAGGATCGTGGAAATCTCGGCAAGGGTGGCCGCGCGTCGGGCTGCCTCGCGTTCCTGCTCGGCAAGTTTGCTTGCGCTGATGTCGCGCAGAATCCAAATGCTGTGAAGATGTTCCGGTTGGTGCGACGGACCGCAGAAGAGCTTTCGCTTGCCGACCGCGAGCCAGCGTTTTTCCGTCTCACCCTGGATGCAGACTTCGCTGTCGAACTGGTTATCGGGCCCTTCGGTTAGTGCTTCAAAATCGACACCGCTCCTGTTTGAGAGCTCGCGGAGGCTGTCTATCCAGGTTGCACCCTGATAGATCAAGCGGCGGCATTCCGGGTTGATCATCACGATCCGGCCCGCATGATTCAGGACCAGCACGCCGCAGGGCATCGAATCGAGCATCTGCTGAAGTGCGGCACGCATCCGGTCGTTCTCGGCCAAACTGCTCGTAAGAGCGGCATTGCGCTTGGTGAGTTCCGCAGACAACCGTGTGACTTCGCGCTGAAGATCGCGATAGGAGGCCTCAAGAACCACCGAGGCCGAGATGAATTCCGAAAATGCATCCGCAAGAAGCTGCGGGCTGGGCGACAAGTCGGCGCCCAGCTTCTTTATTGGAATGGCATGAGAACTCGGCAGCATTTGCCTATCTGACATGCACGAGCAGTGCCAAACTGGGAAAAATGTGCCGAATTAGGACGAAGCCCTACAGAATGATGTGTTCAGGCTTGATTTCGTCTTCGGATCCCACCAGGATCGTTGCCCTCTCAATGGCGTTACGCAGTTCGCGAACGTTGCCCGGCCAGGAGTGCTGGGCAAAGACGTTCATCGCAGCGCGAGAGATAGAGACGCCGGGATGAAACTTGCCGGCAAACGCAATGGCCAGTTCCTCGATATCGCTCATCCGCTCCCGAAGCGGGGGAAGATGAATGGGAAAGACGGCGAGTCGGTAGTAGAGATCCTCACGGAACTGCAGCTCGGCGACACGCTTCTTGAGGTCGGCGTTGGTGGCCGCAATGACACGCACATCGACCTTGAGATTCTCATTGCCGCCGAGGCGCTGCACCTCGCCCTGCTCCAGGAAGCGCAGAATCTTGCTCTGCAAGGAGAGCGGCATATCGCCGATTTCGTCGAGGAACAGCGTACCGCCGTGCGCCGCGTGGATGCGCCCGATGCGCGATTGCACCGCGCCGGTGAAGGAACCCTTGGTGTAACCGAAGAGTTCCGCTTCGAGCAAAGGCTCGGGAATCGCTGAACAGTTCACAATCACGAAGGGCTGGTTTCGGCGAGGACTGATCAGATGAATCTCCTGCGCGATCATATCCTTGCCTGTTCCGCTTTCGCCGGTTACCAGAACCGTGGTGTCGCGGGCAGCCACCATCCGCGTTATGGTGTAGGTGCGTAACATTGGCTCGGAGTTGCCGATCATGCTGCGCAGCTTGACTCTGCCTTCGGCCATGCTCCGAGGGCTCTCATTCACCGTCAGCGGAATGGGCGCAGTACGCAATGAACCGTTGCGATTGACGACGTCGGCGAGCTTTCTTGAGACCGGAGTAGGCGATGCGCTGCCGACCAGGAGTTGGCCGGTCTGCGCGTTCACCATCATGACCTGTGTGTTAGGGAAGCGCTCACGCACGATCTCGTGAAACTCATTGGCGTCCAGGTCAGGCAACTGCGGATCGAGCAGCAGCACTCCGTCATCCGCTCCATGCTTGCTGAGCAGCTTCAGAGCTTCCGCGCCTCCGCCGGCATGGAGCACATTCCAGCGCGGAGGGCCTAGTTTTTCCTGGAGCTCTTCGCGGAGCCTGCCATTCGAGCTGACAACGAATACATCAATCGGTAAGCGGTCTTCGAACCGTGCAAATTGGGGCGCTGGAGTTGCCATCTGTCGATCCATCACTCCTGAGATGAAAAAGCCATGAGAGCACGTTTTGCGGGCAAAAGACCAACTAAACAACTGCTTCCAGACAATCCGACGTAATGTTCGATCCTTGCCTGGGCAAAGTGACCGAAAGGCAAAATGGATCCTCGATGAACCGGCAGGTACCTTGCTGGCTGCAGATCGCCGCTTCTACAAGAGACAGAACGAGCCGTTCCGACGAGTTCAGGCCCTTCCCGCGGCCATGTTCGTTCCGCAGTTCCAGGCCATCCGGAAGCACTCGGCAACGAATCTCGTCTCCGTGCGAGGCAAGAGCTTGGGCCATGTCCAGCGCTGCTCGCATCGCTTGTTCTGTGCGAGCTGCGTCGGCAAGGACCCGCATAGAGTCATTCAGATGCGTGACCACCATCCGCACTCCAGATGTTGGCAAATCACCTTCGTAGCCCTCGAGGACACCGCCAACCAAATCGTGCCAGTCTTGCGGCGAACACACTGCCTCGGATTGCGCCACATCGAGAAGGCTGCGAAGGTTCGCCAGCAGGTCGCACAAGCGGCCGATCTGGTCCGCAGACATATCGACATAGCGCCGATCCTCGGATGCTCCCCTTTCCGCGAGTTGCATCGCGCCGATCGCGCCGCGCAGGATGGTCAGAGGTTGCGCCATGGCGTGCAGTCCATCGGCCAGCTGAGCCAGCAACGCGGCTGGAACGGCGATTCCTGCGCCATCGCGGGGGAGAGGCAGCACCAAAGTCTTCTCAGGCAACGCGCAACTCATAGCCAACGCCGCGCACGGTGTGGGTCAGCCGGGGTTCGCCGGGAAGATCGACCTTGTCGCGTACATACTTCATATATACATCGACGATGTTTGTCGCGGACTCAGAGGGTGCGATGTTCCAAACCTCTTCGAGCAACGTCGCGCGGGAAACAGGACGGCCGACGTTGCGCATCATTACGTCGAGAATCGCGAATTCCCGCGGCGTCAGCTCAATACGCCGTCCATTGCGTTCGACGCGACGCTGGTCGCGATACATGATCAGGTCCCCCACCGTGGAACAGTTCGGAACGACACCGGAGTTCCGCCGCAGCAGGGCCTGAACCCGGGCGAGAAGTTCGATAAGCGAGAAGGGCTTGGTGAGGCAATCGTCGGCGCCGCTCTCGAGGGCCTTCACTTTGTCTTCGACTCGACTGCGGGCCGTGAGCACAAGCACTGGAAGCCGTGGCTGCGTGGGTCGCAGGCGCTGGATGAGGGAGATGCCATCCAACTTCGGCAGATTAAGATCGAGTAACAGCAAGTCAAAGCGCCGTTTCGCCTCCAGGATGCGGAGAGCCTCCTCGCCGTCGTGAATCTGTTCTACGGCAAATCCCTGTGCTTCCAATTCCCCGCCGAGAAACCCGGCCAAGGACACATCGTCTTCCACAATGAGAATGCGCCGTGCCGCAGACCGGTTGATGACCGATACGCTGGCCAGCGAATTCGTTTGATTAGGACTCGATGAGTCAACCGTTACCGGTTCGCTGGCGTAAAGCTGGGGATCGTCCATGCCGCTCATCTCAAACTCGATTTCGCAAGTTTCTCTGTTGAACCAATATGCCCCGTAGACGCCTGATGCGCCTGCAGCGGCTGAAAGTGTTTACAACTCTTCTATTTGAAAGCGTAGTATAGGGCGAGCTTCTGGGACTAATCGAGTGATTTGTTTCAGGCTTGCGTTACCTTCGAGGTACACAGAGAGTCGCCGAACGGGGGATTGGCGGTCGATTTGCGATCACGGAGAATAGTGCAACTCGTGCCGGATCGATGGCCGGTGAGGCAAATGGGCTTAGAATAATTAGAAGTTTTTGTGAGTTAAGACCTTTAGAGACAGAATGTTTTGCCGGAATGTGCCGATAAGTACGCTGACCGGTCCAGTAGTCTTCCCCGGCGAGAAATGGACACTTATGCGGAAATTTGACTATCGGGCGCCACGGTTTGCTGTCGATTTTCCCGTCCAGATGCACTTCGAGAATACGGTGCAGCAGGGACGCTGCCTGGAGATCAGTACAGAGGGGATGAGGCTGGAAGTCCGCCAGCCCCTCGGCCCGGACGCCTGCGGAACGGTTGTCTTCACCTATCAGGACTTCACCATGGAACTCCCGGTGCGCGTCGCGCATTCCGGGTCGTCCTACGATGGTGTGAAGTTTATTTATACGACAGAAGAACAGCGGGATGAAGTGAGCCGATTTGTTACGCGGCTGTCTGCTCCGCCGCCGCGGACTGGCCCTGTTCTGGTGCGCTAGGGTCGCAGGACCTTCTTTTCCTCTACACAAAAGTAGTTGTATTTTGCGATTCCGGCTGGCTGCTGACTAGAGCTGGCCGGTCGTCACCTGCGTGTGTGCGGGGTCGATCTTGGGTGCGACTTCTCCTTCGTCCAGTATTTGATACTGGACGATCATCGAAATGCGGCGGTTCGACGGGTCCGTTGGCTTTTGCGGCAGCCGCAGACGCTGATCGGCGAATCCACGCACCTGCGAGATCTGCCCCTGATGAATGCCCTCGCCCTGCATGATGCGCCGGGCCTCGTTGGCGCGATCGGTGGAGAGATCCCAGTTGTCGTAGGCACGCTTGCCTGAATACGGTGTGGAATCGGTGTGGCCTTCGATCGATATGTGATTCGGCAACTGCCCCAGCTGCTGAGCCAGAAGTTTGAGTATGTCGACCAACGCGGGGGTAGGTTGCGCGCTCCCCAGTTCGAAGAACGTGCCCTTCGCCGATTCCATGAGATCGATACGCAGGCCCTCGGGAGTAATGGTGATCTCGATCTGGTTCTTGAGCTTGTCCAGCGGATCAAGGTGATGGATCGATTTGAGCAGGTCCGCCTTCAGCTTCTCCAGGTCTTGCTGTTTGATTGTCGTGATGATGACGTTCGCGCCTTGTTTGCTCGTGCCGACGAATTTGGAGGTTGCTCGCGGGTCCTTGAAGTAGCCGCCCACCGCATCTCTGACCTCCTTGCTGGTGTTCATCAACCACAGAACGATGAAGAGTGCCATCATGGCCGTAACGAAGTCGGCGTAGGCAACCTTCCAGGCGCCGCCGTGGTGCCCATTATGGGCGGCCTTCTTCTTGATGATGATGATTTCGCCGGCTTCAGCCACAACTTGTCTTCCTTCCCGGATGCGCTATGCCGCAGCCTGTGTACTGACCTCGT
This sequence comes from uncultured Occallatibacter sp., assembly GCA_964585715.1. Classification (GTDB taxonomy): domain Bacteria; phylum Acidobacteriota; class Terriglobia; order Terriglobales; family Acidobacteriaceae; genus Telmatobacter. The sequence goes on along the minus strand of CAZPEZ010000056.1, from coordinate 13,654 downwards.
CCTTCTGACGGCAGGCTTTCTCAACTTCCTGGAAATTCGGGCGGAGGTGCTCAGGAATCGCGCGCCGAGCCATTTCGATCGCAAGCAGCGGCGACATTCCCTTGATGAAAGACATCATCCCGACGCGCAGCACGTGATAGAAGGCATGATCTTCCTCGACCAGCTTGGAGAGATTCGAGCTGAGCGGTCCGACGACGCCATAACAGAGAAGGATGCCGAGGAATGTGCCAACGAGTGCAGCAGCGACCTTTTTGCCGAGTTCTTCCGGGGGACCGCCGAGAGCGCCCATGGTGATGACAACGCCCAGGACGGCAGCGACAATTCCCAAGCCGGGCAGAGAGTCGGCAACAGTGGTCAACGCCGAGACGGTTTGCGTCTCACCCGCGTGATGGACTTCCATGTCGAGTTCCATCATCTGATCGAGATCGAACGCGCTTGTTCCGCCCGTGATCGCCATGCGCAGTGTGTCGCATACAAAGTCGCGAGCGTGGTGATTCCCCAAAAAGTCCGGATACTTCGAGAACACGGGGCTCTTTTCCGGCTCTTCGATGTCCGACTCGATGCCCGCCCAACCCTCCTTGCGTGCCTTCCCGAAAAGATTGAAGAGCATCTTCAGGGACTTGACGTAGCGCTCCTTCGATTGCTTCGAGCCTTTCAGCACCGACATCAGCCCGCTCACGATCTTCTTCAACGTATAGATGGGGTTTGCCGACAGCAGAGTGCCCAGGGCTGCGCCGCCAATGATCAGAAACTCAGAGGGCTGGACGAGAACGAGAAAGGGTCCTTTCTCGAGGGTGAATCCGCCCAGCACGGCTCCTATTACGACAACGATGCCGATAATCGCGAACATGTGCCAAGTTCCTTTTCGAGGCGCACTCTGTGCAATGTCCCTTATCCAGCAACTGCGAACTGCATGCGCGCTCACACTCTATCGGCACTGCCCCCCTTCATTTCCAGAACCGAAAGGGTTACGGTTGGGGCAAACAGGGGAGCAGCTGATCTGCGTCTCGGACCCAACCCATTGAACTTATTGGATGGAGGATGGGGTGGACTGAGAAAAACCCAAGCGCAGATGCCGATCGATGTCCTCGACCGCCACCGGCTTGCTGAAATAGAAGCCCTGGATGGTGAAGCACTGTTGCGCCTGAAGGAAAGCCAGCTGCTCTTTGTTTTCAACCCCTTCGGCAAGCACGGCGAGATTGAGCGCTCTGGCCATGTTGATGATAGCGGTGGTGATGGCGGCATCATCGGGATCGACCGAGACATCCTGGATGAATGATCGAGCGATCTTAAGGCGGTTCACCTTAAACTGGCGCAAATAGCCCAAGCTGGAGTAGCCGGTCCCAAAGTCGTCGATCGCAAGCAAGACCCCCATGTTCTTCAACTCCTGTAGCGTGGAGAACATGACGTCGGCGTTGCTGAGAAGCAAGCTCTCGGTCAGCTCGAGTTCAAGATACTCCGGGCGCAGACCGGTCTCGCGAAGAACGTCACGAATCAACTCCACGAATCCTTGCTGGCGGAACTGAATCGCTGATACATTGACCGCGATCGGGACAGGGGGCAGACCTGCATCCTGCCACTTGCGCGCCTGGGCACAGGCGGTCCGCAGAACCCACTCTCCGATGGGAACGATGAGCCCGCTGATCTCGGCCACGCCGATGAATTTGCCCGGCAGGACCAACCCCCACTGGGGATGATCCCAACGCAGTAACGCTTCCAGGCCGGTAACACGGCCTGTGCGCACATCGACCTGCGGCTGGTAAACGAGGAAAAGCTCCCGATTCGCGAGCGCATCTCGCAGACCCCGCTCCAAGCGAAGCGCTTCCTGTACCTTGTCGTTCATTTCTTCGGTAAAGACTCGGAAGCCGTTCAGACCATCTTCTATCGAGGCACACATGGCCATGTCCGCGGTCCTGATGAGAGTCTCGCAGTCCGTCCCATCCGTTGGAAACGCGCTGATTCCGAGGTTGCAGGAGACACTCAAAGAATGCCCGAAAAATGAATACTGTGCACTGAGTCTTGTCATCAGCCGTTGGGCAATTGGTGCCACGCCATCCAAAATGTCGATGTCGACGATCGCAGCGAACTCTGCGCCGCCGATGCGCGCCACGAGGCTGTTCCGCCCAGTCGTAACAACAAGACGCTTGGCGATTTCCTGCAGAAGCCTATCCCCGAAGCGATGACCAAGCGAGTCATTGATGACCTTGAAACGGTCGATCTGGAGAAGGAGCACAGCGAACCTGTTCTTGCGCGATAGAGCGTCTCGAATTGCACTCTGGAGACGCACGCGGAACAGAGTCCGATTGGGCAGCCCGGTAAGCGTATCGTAGTAAGCCAATTGCTCGGTTCGGACTTCGACGAGCTTCCGCTCGGTGACATCTTCGGCGGTTCCTTCATAGCGCGCACCACTGCTGTGGTCGCAGACCTCGCGCACATGACAACGAACCCACCGGTACTGTTCGTTGGCACTCTTGATTCGCAGGTCAAAACACCGAACGTCTTTGTTCCCCGCAGACGACTCGAAGGATTTCCATTGAATGGGATCGAAAAAGCAGATCGAGCCGGCGGAAACTTGCGCAAGAACCTGCTCCGACGATTCATGGCCGAGTATGCGCGCCATTGCAGAATTCAGATTGACGAGGTGGCCTTCCTGGCTGAGCTCGAAGATCCCAACGGGGGCCTCCTCAAAGATCGTGCGAAACTTTCCCTCAGTCTCAGGCAGGTCTTTGGTACCGTTTTCAAAACCAAGCAGAATGCGCTGGAGGGAATCGAGTGCCTCGGACCACGACTGCTCGACGCGACGACTGCGCCTGCGCTCGATAAAGGGCTTCCTGGCGTTCACTTCCATGGGCACATCGTCTTTGGTGTGCGCGACATCGGAGTTGACGCGGTCGGCCGCTTCGCCTTGCAAACGCAGAGGCAGACCGAGAGGGCGACGGATGCGCATGCCCTCTCATCGGCAGATTCCGGCAAAATTCTATGCCTCAGCGGTCCCTCTGCGCGACCCTTCAAGAACAACCTTGAGATATTCTAACTATTTTATTTTGTTGCCAATACGTCAAGCCTCCCTCGCGGTTCTTCGACGAGGCAATCTACATCTTTTGGGGTATCCGGCACCTTGAATACGGACCGCCTACCTGCCGATAGAAGACCATCCGGATGACCGGAACTCGGGCTTCAGTGCGTTCGAACTGTCTTATGACTCGCTGACCAGTCGCCGGGTGGTTCGTCGCGACGTTCGATGGAAGACGATAGGGAGCGGTGTGGACAAGAGCACATTCGGCGGCATCATCATAGCGTTGCTCGGCATCGGTCTCGGTCTCGTACTGGACGGTGGCAGGCTTGCGCAGGTGGTTCAACCGACGGCTGCCCTGATCGTCATCGGCGGGACAATTGGAGCCGTCATGGTCCAATATCCGCTGCCCGTCGTGCTGCACGCCATAGCGCAGTTAAAAGACGTGTTCCTGAACAAGGAACCCGAGTCGGACGCTCTCATCCAAAATCTCTTGCGCTACGCCTTCAAGGCCCGGAAGGAAGGCATCCTTTCACTGGATTCCGAATTGACGAAGATCCATGACTCCTTCCTGCGCGAGAGCCTGATGCTGGCGATCGATGGCGTCAACGCAACCGATCTGCGCAAAATGATGGAGCTGCATCTCGATTACCACGGCGAAAAAGAGGAGCGAGTTCCCAAGGTCTTCGAGTCCGCCGCCGGCTTTGCCCCCACCATCGGCATCATCGGCGCAATCCTTGGACTGATCCAGGTGATGCAGCATCTCCAGGACATCAACGCGGTCGGCAAAGGGATCGCAGTGGCTTTCGTGGCAACCATCTATGGCGTGGGATCGGCCAATCTGTTTCTTCTGCCCTGGGCCGGAAAGCTTCGCATTCGGATCAGAGAGCGGCAGGTCATTCAGGAGATGACGCTGGAAGCTGTGCTAGCGATCGTGGAAGGCGTGAACCCGCGTGCACTTGAAATGCAGCTCAAGCGATACGTGACCATTGCTCCTAAGCCAGGGCTCAAAAAGGTCGCCGCTCGATGAGACGGAGAAAACGCGTCCAGGAGCAGGAGTCGGTCAGCCACGAGCGATGGCTAATCTCTTACTCCGATTTTGTGACTCTGCTCTTCGCGTTCTTTGTTGTGCTGTTTGCGACAACGTACCGCGACAACCAGTCGATTCGGAAGCTGTCGCGGGCGATCCACAACGGTTTTCAGACGCTGGGCGCTTTTTCACAGGATGGCCCGCCAACGAATTCGGAATTCGATCGAACCTCGGAAAGACTGCAAACCGACGATATCTCGACCCGCAAGCCAACCGCTGGATCGGTCGCCGACATGCAGGAGCTGCGCAAGCAGCTCGAAGCAGCTCTGGGCAAGGAGCTGAAGAATCATGAAGTCGTTCTCCAGTTCACCCCGGAAGGATTTGTGATCAGCCTGAAGGAGCTTGGTTTCTTCAACAGCGGCCAGGCAGCGTTGCTCCCAGGCGCCGCGGACAAACTGAAGAGAATCGCGAAGGTCTTGTCGCGGCCCGGCCTTGAGATTCGTGTCGAGGGCCACTCGGATAACCAGCCCATTCACAACGATCAATTCCGCTCGAACTGGGAGCTCTCTGCCGCGCGCGCGATGAACGTCCTTCTCTTGCTCGTGAATGACGCCGGTTTTGACCCTAGAAACATCTCTGCTGCCGGGTTCGGGGAATACAGGCCGGTCGCCGACAACTCAACGCCAGATGGCCGCAGAATGAATCGACGCGTGGACCTGGTGGTTGTCCAGACACGTGAAACGATCGCCGATACGGTGAAGGCAGTCGCAAAGCAGACCCAAAACTGAGCAGGCAGGCTGTAGGGCGTTGCGACCCACCGCAATGACGCGGGCGCGAAGGCTGTGCGATACTTACACTGCCCACCCGTTTTGCCGGGATGGCGGAACTGGCAGACGCAGCGGACTCAAAATCCGCCGATCTTCGGATCGTGGGGGTTCGACCCCCCCTCCCGGCACCAAATAAACACTTTTAGAATGTGCCGCTTGCGAGCGGCATTTTCGTTTGCGCCCATAGTGTGCCCGAAACGGTTGGGCGTCGCCAACTTCCAGATTCGTTCAAGGCCAAAATCCGACTCGGGTAAGCACAAACTGGACTGGCAAGCTGAGATGGTTACAGACTTCGCGAAAGCAGCGCATGCGATGCGGTTGATAAAATCGTCGCACCCATTTTCGATACTGTTTTCGGAGCCACAAAACTATGGCCAGCTCAATCGATCCGAACCTCACGGATCGCAATCCAGAGGAAAGTTCTCCGCGCGAACCGGAGGAAGCTACCCCATCAAATGGCACAGGAAACCCAGAGACGACTGGTATCAAGCCCGATTTGGCAGATAGCCAGGTCCTCAAAATTGAAGCGCAGCAGCTGGCACCCGGCCCCGATGAGGACGCCGATGACGCCAGAAGCCTTGGCGAACACATCAGAACCGTGCATTTTGCATTGTTGACCGTTTGCCTCATACTTCTTGGCGCAGTGCTTCAATACCAGCCCGCCCCCCTTGCCACGGCTATCCACGATCTGAAGGCTATCTCAGGGCTGAAAGATTACACCGACAAAATCAATTCAGCATTGAATCAAGCTGCTGATACTGCGATTGAAGCAGCACGAATCAAGGGACGCTCTTTGCAAAAGGGACAGCCAATTTACGCACTGGGCACTTGGCCTGATGGCACTAAAGCCTCTTTTGAACTCCAATACCCTAGATCGTTTCTCGCAGATGCAACTACCGGACACGAATCTGAAGACGGATTGAAATACTCGGCACAGACCGTGGGAGAATTCGCTGTGTTCTGGAATGGCCTGGGAACTGTAGAAGTCCTCCCGATTCCTTCCTTAAAAGATACGGAATACAAGTGGTCCGACAATCTGGACCCAAAGTCTCTTGGTAGGACTTTGATATTGGAAAATTCCCTGTCGAATTTCCGATCTGCTGTTAAGGCTCAGATCAAAAATATTCCTGATGACAGTCCGCTTCTGAAGCCGGAACCTCGCCAGTTGCAATACGAGAACAGCACCTTGAAGACAGCCACAATTCTTGGGAGGTGGCAATTGTCTATAGAAATACCTTATGAACCAATCACGGTTGATATGCAGAAAAACTTCCTGGATGCGATTGGGCGTGCTTCCGAATGGAAGACTGGAAGTTTCAATCAAACCTTTGGAGAACTCAGCTTCACTCAGGCTTCCATCATTTATCCGCTCAAATTCAGTGATGCTCTCGAATACGAGACCCGACAATCAGCCATTCAGGCTTCAAAGGACGACAACATTGAGATTTTCGGAGCGAAGTTACCGCGCAAGAGTATAGGAAACTGGGGCACATTCGTTCTGATCGGGATCCAGATTTATCTGCTCCTCATTATTTCCCAATTTCGGAAGCAGTTTTGGGACAGGGGATACAGAGTTCGTAACTGGATCGGGACATATGGAGGGATTGGCCCCGCCGTCTTTACCATCGTCACGTGCACTCTATTGCCCACATTTCTGACCATTTTCGTCCTAGCACGAGGCTGGAGTACGGCAGATATGCCGGTAAGGGTTTTCTACGCAGGAGCGACTGTTGTATCCATCCTCTCGTTGTTTTGCCTTAACGTCCTTTTCCTGTATTTCGCGGAATGGATTCCTTCAAGTCTGCGAGCCAAAACTATACGCACTCAATGAACCTTTGGCTCACTGACCTGACTGGCCCGCTCTATCGGGACCCAGTTAGCACCTGAGTGAACTCTCTCCATCAGATCATCGATGCGCGCCTGGCGGGCAGGGGACCACTTCGCATAGTGCTTGCGCACAATCTCCGGAGAGTTGCCGAGAATATCGGCGACATCCTCAAAGCTCGCCCCGTTGCCAAGCAGTTCTGTCGCCAAGGTGTGCCGGAAGCGATGCGCGTGGGCGTGAGGAATCAGGGACGCCTTGAAGACCGCCGCGAGGCTTCGTTCCGCAATGCCCTTCATAGCCCGCTCGGAAGAGATCCCGTTCCAGAAGAACCAGCGCGAATTCTCGCCACACCCACGGGGCAGGGGAACCGTGTCGAGCGCCTGTTTCAATTCGGCAGGGATCGGGAGAAACACCGGCTTGCCGCTCTTTTCCGTCCGCAGGAATATCCGCCAGCGTCCGCCGTCCTTGCTGATGCGGTCCCGTGCGAGCAACGCAACGTCACCGATGCGCAGCGCGGTAAAACGCAGCGTCAGGATCATCGCGCGGGCGCGGAGACGTTCATAAGGGCCGCGTCCGATGCCGTCGCAAGCCTTGATGATCGCGTTGACCTCAGCGGTCGAGAACGGCTCGACATCGTTCGGCTTGATGTTGCGCGGCGACTTGATGCGTTTGGCGATGTTTTCCGCACACCATTTGCGGTCGCGGCAAAAGCCGCAGAATTGCCGCAATAGCTCCAGTTCCTTTCCGCTTGTGATCGGCTTCAGCGCGCGACCGGCGCGGAACGCGTCGAGATGGTCCGTCGTCAGTTCCCCAACGGAATCGATCTTCCGCGCTTCGCAGAACGCCTTCAGATGGTTCAGCGTGTTCCGGTACTTCCGCACCGTCGAGTATTTAAGGGCTTCGCTCTCGCAATGTTCGAGGAACGCGGTTACGGCGTCTTCAATGCCCTTGAAGGCATTGGCGTCGGGCGATTCAAGCGCAACGGCTTTCTTCCGCGCGCGGGCCATATCGCGCGTACCGAGCGACTGACGCAGCACACGCTTCCCGTCGATATAGCCATCCGCCCAGAGCGGGCAATTGCATTTGAGAACGTCCCGGCCCCGCGTGCGGTGAGGGCAGGATTTTGTGTGTCGCCGCCAGATCGTCAACATGATGGAGTCGATTCTAGCGCGTTTTTCTCGCATAAACGCGCCTCGCCACAGATTCCGGTATGCGCAGCGTGAAATACTCCCGGCGACCGCGACGGAAGGGACCGCCATACTTCAAAACGCCGGGTTCATCGATGAAAAGCCGCCGGATCGTGCTCTCGTGCAGAAGCCATAATTCCGCCAGTTGCTTCGGCGTGAAATGCCGCTCGAAAGCGGTTTCCTCGGCACGGATTGGCGGATGGTTATTCATCGTGAATGCAGTCCATGTCGCTCGCGTTTCAGGCGACGGAAGGCACCTCCTGGCGGTAGGGAAGGAGAGGGTGGGGTCTGGTGCGCAATTGATCGTTCCAGTCTTTGAAGCCGACCGGTTCCTGAAACACAAACGTAAGGTCGTCACGCCCCGAGAGGTGAACCGCATCGCGCACGGCTTCTGCCAGTTTGCCGCCATCTGCATCGGCATCCATTGCGGCCACGATCTTTGACTTCGCCGGCATACGCGCAGCCGTAGCCCGGATCAGTTCAGGTTGGTGCGGGTTTGGCTTGCCGCCAATCGAGGCATAACGTGTGTGATTGTCGGGAAACAGAACCGCATGGCTAAGAGCATCGATTGCGGATTCGCAGAAGACCAGGCGGTTATCGTCGGGCAATTCGTGCGACAGCCAGAGTGCTTTACTGCCACCGGAGGCGAAACCGGTGAAGCCGACGTTCTTGAGCTCATATCCGCTCAGACCTTGAGCGTCGAAATGAGGGAACACCGCGTTCCCCATGTCATCGATGCGAATGCGACCTGCGAAACGGTCCAGCGCGAGCAGGGGGGCGGGCAGGGCGCGTTCCTTTTCCAGATAGGGATGCCCCGTCGATGCGTCTCTCATACGGGCATAGGCGGCTTCCACCTTCATCCGATCCTTTTCGGTTTTGCGCAGTTCAGGGAACGCTGGAACCGCAATCGGTGGCTGACCAATCCAGGGCCGAAGTTCCTTGCGCACAGCACCAAGACTCAGACCCTGCCGGAATTGCACAAAGTCGATAATTGAGCCGTTGTCCCGATCATCGCGGACAGAAAAGTAGACGTAGTGACCATCCATGCCCCGTTTGACAATCACCTTGTCATGGCTCGTCGGGTGACGCATGACCGACGTTCCCCGCCAGGATTCCTTGCGGTCGAGCTGATAGCCTCGGCCAGCCGCATAGGCCCGGAGATCGATTGTCGTCTTGAAGGTTTCCAGTTCCGAATCCACTTTGATCTCTTCCTTCCTACTGCCCCCCGGCCTTCGAATACTAGGGGACTCGCACCGCCAGGCCAAGCTTCTCGAATGTGGTCAAGTCTCTATGCCCGCCCAACGGGTTCGTCCAGCAGTTCAACGGAAGCGGCAGCCATCGTCTGGCATCACCAAGCGACCGTGTTTGTCTTCAGACATGCCATCCTGTCGCTCTGAGGAATTCAGCATCACGAGGATTGCAATTCCGTTTCAGGCTCTCCTCGATCAAGGCCCCAAGCTGAGGGCTTGTTTTCAGGTCTACAAGGATGCACGCTCCAAGAACGCTCGCAAGCCGCGCCTGAACTTTCTCTTTGCGCTTTTGCTGCCTAACCTGCTCAGCGGCAATGGCGGCTTTGAGCGCCGCTTCGCGTTTTCTTAATGCGTCTAGCTTGTTTCCAATCACTTCGGCCATTGATGTCTCTCCCTTCGAGGCCTGTCAGACGGAACGGCACCAAATTAGGCTTTGGTCGCCATCACTGTGGCACAAGCTCAAATGAGTGATGCCTCCGGCTCATGCAGGTTCATCCTAATGTGCACTTCAACCTCGTTCCACAAAGTCGGGAAATTCTGCAACGGAATTTTGCAACCCCTAGAGGCATCAAAAACGGAGGTTGGACTTAGAATCGGACCAGGCGGGCAATGGTGGCGAAATGAAACGCGGCAGACCCAGTGACGACTATTCACGGGATGAGTTTAGAATGCTCGTTTGTCAACGGCGCGACTTCTTCAAGTTGAGCCTGGTAGCCCTCGCGGAACTCGCCCGTGTTAACCGTGGCACTCTCTCGCAGGTATTGCGCGGGGAACGCCCATGCGGAAGAACGGATCGCGGGGCGCTGATTCACGCTCTTGGGTTGGGAAGTCAGGCACACGAACAATTTCTTCCTTCGCGCGATGTTTACGCACCGAGACCCGAACTCATCCTGCTTGATCCACCGACTTCTCCTCATCCGCCACTGGAGCGAGGTCAGCGCCATCTGATATGTGCAGTCTACCCAGCGGCGATTCAAGAGTTCATAAAAGTTTTCAGGGCCGCAGCCGAGAGGAGGGACTATGTCCTTCAAGCCGATGCATCGGCACGGTTAGCTTGGGCCTACTACGAGATGGGCATTTTCCAAGACTCTTTGAAGTGGGTCGCAATGAGCATCAAGCTTATCGAGACCCATGTCGGCGCAGAGCTGAACGAGATCATTGAATCCGTTCAATCGGGTTCACACTCGGCAGTATGCGCACCGAGCGAAGAGGCTTCGCACGTGCTCAGCAGAGTATTGCAGATTCGTTGCAAGCTCCTTGTCGAGAGGATTGTTTATCACCAGGAACAGGAATTACGAGTTGAGGCGGAGAAGGCCTTTGCGAGCACCCTCGCGCTCGATCAGTTTCGACAGATACCTGCTCAACTTGGTCACGATCTCAGATGGCAAGCCGTATTACTCGTATCGGGCATGGACCCGCTGAGAAAGGACGCCGAACGACTTCTGTCTGCAAGCCGGGAGAAGTTTCCCCGTGGAAGCCTTGGGGAAGGGTATCTTGCCCGCGACAGAGGTGTCGTGTGCTGGCTATCAGATCGTCAGGCACGTGCGCGCGATTCTTTGCTGGAAGCCATTGACAGCCTCTCTTCCTTCGCCGACGCGCGTGCATTGGGTCCAACGTTTTGCATCCTTAGCAAAGTCATTTTGCAAAGCGGTGGAGACCGCCGCGTCGCCCGTCGCTATGCTCTTGCGGGAGGAGTCTTGCATCCTTATGGGTTCGTTTTGAGCAATGCCAGAGAGCACCTTCAGAACGTGAGCCAACTTGGATTGCAGCGGGACATCGAAGATATCCTTGCGGGGAAAATGCCGTTCGATGTGCTGACCCCGGTCATTGCGCAATTGACAGATGGTTCTCCCCAAATCGTAATTGAGAGAATTGAACAGAACCTCTCTCGTGTTCTCGGGACAGGCTCCAAACTACGGACCGGAAATGGAACTGTCCGTTCGCATCAGCAGGCGAGTTGAGAGCTGAGGCCCCGTCCACATCGTGGTCATTCCTATGCCGGATTGTAATCCAATACCGAATGTCTATCCGCGCCGCCTCGGATTTGTGTCTGCTATGGGTCTCTTGCCTTCCGCTCTCAGGACTGCAAGATTCGCATCCTTAGCCGATGCAAACCCTAGCGCGCCTCGCGTCCCGGTCAAGAGGCTGGTTCTCGGAATTTTGTTGCGTGCTCGCTACGCTCCTCGCGCAGACAAAATTCCTGCGATCCTGCTACGCACTCTTGACCTGTCCGCTTCTCCGGCGCGCTTTGGTTGTTGCATCGGCTGCGATCATGCAGCCCACAACCGAAAGGAAACACCATGTCCGACAACAATCAACCCCTTCAGAAGATCAACCTCTATCCGGTCTCGGCGGCAATCTGGAGGAACGAAACGGAGAAGGGCGTTCGCTACTCTGTCACGTTCGAAAAGAGCTACAAGGACAGCTCGGGAAAATGGCAGTCCACGTCGAGCTTCAGCGAGAGTGATCTGTTGCTCGTGGCGAAGGCCGCAAATCTGGCTCACGACGAAATTCAAGACAACCATCGTCGCGACCAGCACGCCGCCGCATACGTCGGAAAAGCTTCCTAGCAGATCGGGGCAGGGCGCTCTCACGGGTGCCTTGCCCTTTTTTTATGTCGCGCATTACGATCCACAAAGAATATCCGCGTATGCCGAGCAGGGTGTCCCGGACCTTGCATTCTTTTCTTTCCTACTGCCCACATCGAATTTGAAGTGCTGCGCGCAATGCGCTCGACACTGCATCGTTCATGCGTATTGCATCCGGATTATTCCGCGTGCGAAATGCGGAAAAAATCTTGCGATGCGTTTGATTCTCCGATTCATTCGCCGGATGATTCATGCGGATAGGACAGGTAGCAAGTTGTGCGCGTGTGCCACGCGCCACGCCACCAGAAAAATGCTTTCAGCATTTTCCGTGGCTCAACTTGGCAAGGGGCAGGGCTTCGCCCTCCCCGTTGCATCCCCTCCCTTGTTCCGCAGGCGGCTCGCGGAAACCCTGCCGGTTTCCACGCCTTCCGGCCCGCGCGTTGCCGCCGTGTTTCGCTCATGGGCGGTGTGCCCATGATTGCGAACCCCAGCCCGCAGCCGCCGCCAGCGAAGCGGAGCGGCAGCCAGAAGCGCGTGCGTCTCCGCAAAATCCCCGTCGCTTGCGACGACGAGGAATTCCTGCTTATCGACGGCCGCGCGCGCGATGTGGGCCTCAGTCGCCCGAGTTTCCTTCGCGCCTGTGGCCTTGGTACACCCGGTCCACGTGCCAGACGCAGCCCCCCGGTTAATGCCGAAGCATTAGGACGCGCCACTGCGGCGCTGAACAAAGTAGGCAGCAATCTGAACCAGATTGCCCACGTTCTGAATTCCAAAGGCACAAACTTGACGGCACAAGAATGTTTCGCCGCCTTGGCCGAGACTCGTGCGGCTGCGGCAGCTATTCGGGAGATCGTGGGGCGCAAAGACCGACCATGATTTCTAAAGGGACGACACACAATAACGGGGTGAGACTGGCCGCATACATGACGACCGGCAAGGAAGGGGAGCGCGCAGAATTGTGGCAGCTTCGAGGCTTCGAAGCGACCAACATCAAGGACGCCTTCCGGGACGTGCAGATCATGGCCGGGGCCACAAAGGCAGAGCAGCCGTTCTTTCACGTTCAGGTACGGAATCGGGAAGGCGAAACTCTCTCGCGCCAACAATGGGAAAGAACCGCCGACCGGATCGAACAAATCCTTGGGCTCACCGGCCAGCCCCGCGCCATTGCATTTCACACCTATGCGCGCAACGGCGAGGAGCACATGCACGTCGCCTGGAGTCGGATAGACCAGGACACGCTGACCGCGAAGCCACTTCCGTTCTTTAAGGACCGGCTCAAGAAAGTCAGCCGCGAGCTGGAATTGCATTTCGCACTGGAGCCGGTGGCGAACCATCGCGAGGGCCAAATCAAATACGCGCCCACGAAGGCGCAGGAGGAACAAGCCCGGCGGCTCGGACTTGATGTTCACGAGGTGCGGAACACAATTCGTGATTGTTGGGACCGCTCGGACAACGGGCACAGCTTCCGAGCCGCGCTTGAGCACGAAGGCCTCACGCTCGCCCAAGGGGACCGCCGCAACTTCGTGGTGATTGACCATGCAGGCGGCATTCATGCACTCGGCAAACGAATCCTCGATGTGACCGCAGCCCAGACGCGGGATCGCATGTCCGACCTGGTCCGCGACGAATTGCCGACGGTCGATGATGCGCGCGCATTCATTCGGGATCTTGTGCCGGAGAAACACCGACAAAAGGAGGAGCCAACACCAACATGGGACCGCGACCGCGCCGATAGGGTCTGGCAGGACGCAGTTATAAATGCCGCGATTGCGAAAGAGAAAACACAAGTCGAGGCGGGCAGTAGGAAAGAAGGAGGTTCGATCCAAGCCCTGAATTCGGAAGCGACCATCCCTGTCAATCATGAGGCCGAGAGGGTAATCTCCGCCTACGGTTACGATTCCGAGGATTCGACAACACGAGCCAAGTGGCGCGAA
>CAZPEZ010000055.1:0-33449 GCA_964585715.1 uncultured Occallatibacter sp. | reverse complement strand
GCTGCAGTACATACACACGGCAGCGCGAGAGCAGCGCGGAGATGATCTCGAACGAAGGATTCTCGGTGGTGGCACCGATGAGCCGGATCACGCCACGCTCGACGTAGGGGAGAAATGCATCCTGCTGGGCCTTGTTGAAGCGGTGAATCTCGTCGACAAAGAGAATGGTGCGCGAGTGCATCTCGGCAGCCTGCGCCGCCGAGGCCATCACCTGCTTGATCTCCTTGATGCCGCTCATGACCGCGGAGAACTCGACGAAGTTTGCCTGGGTGGTTTGGGCGATGATCTTTGCGAGGGTGGTTTTGCCCACGCCGGGCGGACCCCAGAAGATCATGGAACCCAATTCGCCTCTGCCTTCTGCATCGCGCTCGATCTGCACACGCAGCGGTTTGCCGGGACCAAGCAGATGTTCCTGACCGCTGTACTCCTCGAGCGTGCGTGGGCGCATGCGTTCAGCCAACGGCGCTCCTGCCATCGCATGGAGCGGACTTTTGGAGGAGCGAATAGGCTGGGCGGGCCCTTCCGGTTCGCCGTCGAAGAGGCTCATCGCGTGCCCTTCCCGGCCTGCGCCGCCCGCTGGCGTGACGCTTCGTAGAGCAGCACGCTGGCGGCAACGGCAGCGTTGAGACTCTCAACCGGGCCGGGGCAGGGAATTCGAATGGAGCCATCGGCGAGCTCGGCGATCGCATTCGGAACGCCGTTGCCTTCGTTGCCGATGAGGAGCGCGACAGGGTGAGCCAGTCGGACCCGATGGGCGGGAGTTGCTGCGCCGGCTGCGGCCACGAGAACCTCAATCCCCGAGGCTCGGAAGCGGGTAAGGGCATCCGGAGGGTCGGCGGCGACAAGCGGGACACGGAGTACGCTGCCGGCAGAGGCACGCACGGCCTTGGGATTCCAAGGGTTGATCGTTCCCGGCAGACTGACGACGCCAGTTGCGCCAAACGCTTCGGCGGAACGGAGGATGGTTCCAAGGTTGCCGGGGTCCTGCAGGCCGGCGAGCACGACCACAAGCGGAACCGGGTTGGTGGGGGAGCCGAGTATCTGTTCCCAGGTCCACTGCGGCGGATCGACGAGAGCGGCGACGGGCTGCGGAGTTTCGGTGGCGAGGGCAGAACTCAGCACGTCTCGGGGTAACAGCAGGATCTCGGTCCCGGGAGGCAGTGCCCGCTGGTGGGCTGCCGCGTCCTGCTCCGTTGACACGAAGACGAAATGAATGTGAACTTTCGCGCGGGCTGCTTCCTCGATTAGATTGGGGCCTTCAAGGCCGACGAGGCCTGTGCGGGATGGGTTGGCGAGAGCCCGCCGCAGTTCTTTCAAACGCGCATTCTGCTTACTTTGTACAATGCGTACAGGCATCTTGAGAGATCGACCGAATCTTCTCGTCGATTCTATGCCGTCGATGCCCAAAGATCACTGCGTGTGATTGCGCAGCTTGCACCGTGGCTGGTGCTGTGATAGTTTCCGTCTTTGTGGCTTCTGCACTTCGGGAACCGAGGTAGACCTTCTTGTCCGCGGAGATTTTGCGCGTCCATCCCGATGAACCCCAACCAGACCGGATCAGCTACATCGTCTCCTGTCTGCGTAAAGGCTACGTTGTCGCCTTGCCGACCGATACCTTCTACGGTCTGGCGGTAGACCCGGTCAATTTGTATGCCGTCGAGAGCATTTACCGCATCAAGACGCGGCAAAAACAGAAGCCGCTGTCGTTACTGATCTCATCTCTTGGCCAGGCCTACTCCCTGGCGCGGGATAGCGATCCGATGCTCGATAAGCTGGCCGATAGATTCTGGCCGGGCCCCTTGACCGTGATCGTGCGGGCAGGCACAAAGCTGCCGCTGCGTTCCACGGCGAATACCGGTAACGTGGCTTTGCGCGTTCCCGATGCGGCGATTCCGCGGGCGGTGGTGGAGGAGTTCGGCCTCCCGATCACGGCGACATCCGCAAATCTGCAAGGGGCATCGGAGTGCACGCACGCTGCCTGTGTGCGCGACCAGATCGGCGATCGGATTCCGCTCATCATCGACGGTGGGCCCACCGGACGATCGCAGCCTACGACGATCGTGGATCTGTCGCTGGGTGAGGGACGCTGGGAGATTTTGCGTGAGGGTGCGATTCCGACGCACGAGATTGTGATGACCCTCCAGCGTTAAAGTTGTTCGCATGTCTGCAGTGGAGATTTCCAAGCCGCATGGTGGGGCCCGCTTCGTTGCAGGTGCGGGCCTGGTGTTCTTTGTGGCTGCGTTGTGCTGGTCGGTGTGGGTCTATGCGCAGATTCAGCACTTCGCCGGCATGGATCAGGCGGCCACCTCGGATGCCATCGCCGTTTTCGGGGCGGCGGAGTACGACGGCAAGCCTTCTCCCGTGTTCCGTGCCCGGCTCGACCATGCGGCTTCACTCTACAAACGAGGCATTGCTCCGCTGGTGGTTGCCTTGGGCGGGGATGGGGGCGACCAGTTCTCCGAGGGCGGCGTGGGCCGGACCTACCTGATGGGTGTCGGTGTCCCGGAGTCCGCGATTATCGCGGAAACGAAGAGCAGGAGCACGGCAGAAGCGGCGCGGCGACTCGCGGTCATCGCGCGCACCAATCAGTTTCGCAAGCTGGTGGTAGTTAGCGATGAAGCGCATCTCTTCCGCATTCATGCGATTTGCGCGGCGGATGGGCTGGATGTACTCGTTTCTCCGCGACAGCGGGTCGTTGTCGAGGGCGGCAGCTCGGATTTCGAGTCGATCGCTCACGAGATTCTCAGCTATACCGCGTGGCGCCTGCACATGGAGTAAGCGGCTAGCCTGAGTCGGAGCTAGCGTAGACCCGCAGATGAGCGGACAGACAGCAAAGCTAGAGCAAAGGCAGCGGCACTCAACGTCGACAGAAAGTTGACGGCATCGTTGTTGAGCCAGCCATGCCGCTCCAACGTCGCGCCAAGCAGGCTGTCGAGGAACAGGCCGAAGACGCCGCCCGCCCAGCCAAGCACGAACATCAGCCAGTCGCCGCGCAGAGCTGCCGTGCCGGCGAGGGCAACAACGCTCGCGGCGACGATGCCGGCAAGGGATCCACCGAGGCTGATGGCGCCGTCGGTGCCGGGCTCGGCAACACGCAGCGTAGTAATCATCCGCGGGTGGCTGTTCAGGACCTGGCCGAGTTCCGAGGAGACGGTGTCGGCCGCGGCTTCGCACAGGCAGGCAAGTCCGGCAATGAAGACGGCGGACGGCAAGAGGCCGGAAAGATGCAGCCACGATTGGTTGATTTGCCAGCTCTGCGCGACGCTGAACGAAAGCAATGCGGCTGCTCCGAGGTTGGCGGCCACCTGCGAGGCTTCGCGTCCTTTGCGGGCCTCAGCGGTGCCCAGTTGTTCTTTGCGTCGTCGGCCGAGACGCGTCGAGATCGAGGTGAGGATCAAGACAGAGAGCACGGGAATCAGTGCTGTCCGCCACGGAGCGAACGGGATCGTCGCCGTCGAGAACATCAGGCTCGCGGTGAGTACGGCTCCCGTCACGGCCGCATAGGGGGTGGCGGATCGCATCTTCCAGGCGAAGAGACCGAGCAGGGTGCTCAAGGCGAGTGTCCAGACTGCGACGGCCGGGTTTTGCTCCGTCCACCGGGCGGATTCCAGGACAAGGTCGGTTCCGGCTGCCGGCAGCGCGAGCAGCAGGATCAGCTTCGATTGCCAAGCCAGCCTGGATTGGTCCACGCCTCATCGTAACTGCCCGCGCCGAACCGCCGAAAACAGAGTCCCGGAAACCGCCTGGTCAAACGGTTTACACTCATCTGCGCGGAAAGTTCTCTGGAATTCTGCGTAACGGAGTTTGTTCATGCATCGGCTCTCAGTCACTCTCTTCGGTCTTGCGCTCACCGTTCCCTCGCTGCAGGCACAGGCACCCGCTCAGCATTTGGAGCTCGACCGCAAAGGCGAGACCGTCGTTCTTGTGCCGTATGCGCCCAACATTCTTCGCGTGACATTGAGCTTGCAGCATGAGCCCGCCATCGCCAAGCCGGGGTACGGCTTCGTGGCTTCGCCCGATGGGTCGGGCTGGACAGCGAGCCAGGCCGGGAACGCCGATGTCTTTCGGTCTTCGCGGATTGTGGCGACGGTCGAACGTCCTGATCCCAACGCGAAGCCGCGTCTGCAAACCGAGCTCGATATTCGGAAGTACTTCGGTGGCTCGACTCCTGGCGCGCACATCACGTTCAGTACGCCGGACGGAAAGAAGCTGCTGGAGATGACCGGCTGGTCCCAGTCCGTGCCCAACAACAAAGATGGGACCGCGAGTCTGGCCAACGACCACCGGCCGATCGATCCCCCGTTCTACGTGGTCGGAGCTACGTTCGCTTCGCCCGACGACGAGCACTACTATGGGCTGGGTGAAAATCAAGAGGGATTTCTCGATCATCGCGGGCATCCGGTGTATTGCTGGCAGGACTACACGGCTCCCGCAGCTCCGAGCAGCTGCGTGCCGTTCCTGGTCACGAACAAGGGTTACGGTCTGATCTGGGACAACGCATCGAAGACGACGATCGAGCCGGGATTCAATGAGCAAACTCGTTGGGTGAGCGACGTGGGCGACAGGGTTTCGTTCTTTGTGATCGCCGGCGCCACGGCCGACGAGATTTATCAGGGCTACCGGCTGCTGACTGGGCCAACGCCGATGCTTCCCAAAGCGGCGTACGGATACATCCAGTGCAAGCAGCGTTACGCAAGCCAGGACGAAGTGCTGGCAGTGGCGAAGGGCTATCGCGATCGGCACCTTCCCGCCGATGTACTTGTCGTCGACTGGTTCTACTACACCAAAATGGGGCAGATGGATCTCGATCCGAAGGCCTGGCCCGATCCGGAGGCCATGAACAAGCAGCTGCATGACATGGGCTTTGAAACCATGATCAGCGTGTGGCCGCGTTTCGTGCCTGAGGATCGCTACTACGCCGAGATATTGAAGAACGGCTGGTTCATTCACACAGCCGACGGCAAACCGATCGATGGATTGCCGTACGATCGTGCCGGGTCGGACATCGACACCACGAATCCCGAGGCCGGCGCATGGTACTGGAAGACGATTCGCGAAAACATTCTGAGCAAGGGGTTCGACTCGCTGTGGGCGGATGAAACCGAACCCGATCTGCCGCCGAACGGAGCCTATCTCCACGTCGGGCCGGGCACGCAGTTCTTCAATGTGTACCCGCTTTTCCACACCGGCGCGCTATATGACGGTTTTCGCAAGGATGAGCCGAATCGCCGCGCGTTGGTCCTGTCGCGCGACGCATATCTGGGCGTTCAGCGCAACGGCACGTTTGTCTGGTCGTCGGATATTTATCCGACCTGGGACACGCTGCGGCGGCAGATTCCAACCGGTCTTGACTTCGCAGCGTCTGGGATCACTTACTGGTCCAACGACACGGGCGGCTGGCAGTATCTCCCCAAGGAACACCATCCGGAACACCCACCGCTTCTCGATCCCTCAGACGCGAGGGCGAACGTGGGCGGGTATGACGACTATCCGGAGCTCTACACGCGCTGGTTCCAGTTCGCCACGTTCCTGCCCATCATGCGCACGCACGGCAGCCGGCTCGAGAACGAGGTGTGGTCCTACGGTAAGCAGGCAGAACCGATCCTGGAGAAGTATCTGCGGCTCCGCTATGAGCTGATGCCGTACATCTATTCGCTGGGCTACAAAACATGGCAGACAGGAGCACCCTATCTGCGCGCGCTGCCTCTGGACTTTCCAAATGACCCCAACGTTGCCGATCTGCGCGATGAATACATGTTTGGGCCGGCGTTTCTTGTGGCGCCTGTGACCGAGCAGGGCGCAACGAGCCGATGGGTGTATCTGCCCGCGGGAACCGACTGGTACAACTACTGGACGAACGAGCGCGTGCATGGCGGCCAAACCGTCGAAGTGGCCGCGCCGATCGATACGATTCCGCTGTTTGTGCGCGCTGGTTCCATCCTGCCTCTCGGATCGGCGGTGGAGAGCACCCATGAACCCCAGTCGATCGAAAAGGTTCGCGTCTACCCAGGTGCCGATGCTGAGTTCATCCTGTTCTCCGACGATGGCATGACCTACGCGTACGAAAAGGGCGCTGGAGCCATCACACGCTTGCATTGGGATGAAGCAAAGCAGCAGTTGACACGCGCTGGAGCTGCAGCGTGGAACGCACCCGATGACCATGTCGTCGAGGTTGTGGGCCGCTGACCGCGGAGCTGGGCCGGAGGCGCGATACCGACGCGTCGTTCGCAGCGTCTAAGCAGAAGGGAACTCTGCGCCTGATCAAGACGCGTCTCGAATGAAGGTATCTTCAAGCGGCTGCATAGCTTGCCGCCCACCTGACCCGCACTCCGACAGGGCCGGATGCCCCGGTTCACTGATTTACAATCACGAAGTAAGCAGGAACGAGCTGAATGAGTCTTTTTCCCATGAATGCACGCGGGGGACGTGTGCAGGTGCTGCAAGCGGTGGCAGGAATCGCGCTTGTCGTTATGATTGCTGGTTGCGGAAGCACCTATCGGCCGGTGGTGACCCCGATTAACCCCACAGGACCGGCGCCCCAGCCCCAGTCTCTTGCCGTTGTGATCTCTGCGCCTTCGCCGACCACCCCCGGCATTGCCACAGTCCTCGACTATGCAGGCGACACCATTGCCGCGCTGGCGCCGATCGGCCCCGGACCACTGGCGTTCTCGCTCGACGAGACTGGTTCCACCGGCTATACGGTCAATAGCGACGGCACGCTGACCAATTTTCCCGTCTCGACGCAGCTTCAGGAAAAAAATATTACCTTCACGACGCTCCCGACGGCGACGCAGTCGGTCGGCATTTTCTCTCCATCCGCGGGTTTGTGGGTGGCCGATCTGAACGGAAACGTGGCCGATGTGTTGACCGGCGTTCCGGAAACATTCAAGCTGGCGATCCCAGTTGCCCCAGTGCCGATTGCGATCGTCGGTCCGCCTCTGATCGGTCAACACGATTACGCGATCAGCCTGAACAACAGCACGACCAACACGGTTGCCTATACGGACATGACCTGCAACACCGCGCCTTCCACCCAGACGCAGACGGGTGAAGCCGACGCACTTGAAACCACCAGCTTCACGGTTTCGGCGCGTATCCCACTTGGTGCGTGTCCGGCCTACGCCATTGCCGGTGTTCAGCGCGAGTTTGTTCTCAACCGAGGCAGCGACACCATCACGGTGATCAACACCCAGCTCAATACCCTCGATAGCTGCACGCCGTTCACGAATCAGAACGGCCAGCCGGTGACCTGCCATCCCACGCTGCCCCTGTCGACGACGGCGGTTACGGCAACAGGCATTACGCCGCCGAACGGGACAGCGGGCATGACGGCGACGGCGGGCCCTGTCTACGGCGAATACATCCCCGCAACGCAACAGCTGGTGATCTCGAACTACGACGGCAATACGATCAGCTTGATCGACGTCAGCCAGGACGAATACGGCAACGACAGCCCGACGTTCGGAACCACCTATACCATCCCTGTGGGAACGAACCCCTCCAGCGTGACTGCACTGATCGACGGCAGCCGCGCCTACACCTCGAACCAGGCCGACGGCACGGTCACCATCGTGAATCTTTCGAGCCACACCGTAGAGAAGACGCTCGCGGTCGTGGGGCATCCGCGCACGGTTGTTTCCACTTCGAACTCACTCTATGGCAAGGTGTATGTGGCCTCACCCGACAGTCCCTATGTCACAATCCTGCGGACGGACCAGGACATCGTGGACACCACGGTTTTGGTGCAGGGCAACGTCATCGATGTCCGGGTGAGCACGCAGAATGGTGTGAGCGGCAACGCCAACACGATGAGCCGCAGGCCGGGGGCGGGGCAGCCTTGCTACATGCCAGGGGCCGCAGCCGAGGCGTCGTTGGCTGCGTGTCAGACGCTTCCCTAGCGGGCATCTACTGCCAAATAGAATCGGTCTGGCAGATCGTTCCGTGCGTCAGGATGCGATGACCGGCAACCCAGTAGGCACAAAGCAGCGCATCGATATCGTTCTGGTCGAGCGGGGTCTCGCAGCCAGCCGCGAGCGTGCGCGGGCGCTGATTCTGGCCGGCCGGGTTCTCGTCAACGAGCAAAAAGTGGATAAGCCCGGCGTGGCGGTTGCAGCCGATGCGGCGATTCGGCTGCTCGGCGTGGACCTGCGCTATGTGAGCCGCGGCGGGCTGAAGCTGGAGGCAGCGCTGGCCCACTGGAAAATCGTGGTCTCCGGGCGAGCCTGCTTCGATGTCGGCGCGTCCACAGGCGGCTTTACCGATTGCCTGTTGCAGCACGGCGCAGCCCATGTCACCGCGGTCGACACGGGTTTCGGCCAGATCGCCATGAAGCTCCGCACCGATCGGCGCGTTCGCCTGCTGGAACGGACCAATGCCCGCCTTCTCCAACCTGACTCACTGCATGAGCCTGGTTCGCCTGACCCAACCCTGCTGGTAATGGATGTGTCGTTCATTTCAGCAACGCTGATCCTTGGTCCCGTATTGGCGGCTGCACCGCATCTCGAAGAAGCTATCATCCTTGTGAAGCCGCAATTCGAGGCTGGACGCGCGCATGTAGGCAAGGGGGGCATCGTGCGCGATCCCGCAGCCCACCAGCAGGCCATCGAGAAGGTCGCGGAATGCGTGCGATCGTGCGGTTGGCAGGTCGTCGAGACCATCCCTTCGCCGATCACCGGCATGGAAGGGAATAAGGAGTTCTTGTTGCACGCGCGAAGACCTCAGGGATAGGTGCGGCGAGATCGGCGCCCAGGGGCCTGCGCTGCACGCTGTGATCAGTCCGATCCTTTACACTGGGACCGCATGAATCGCGTCGCCATCGTCAGCAAGCCCCACAAGGAAGAACTCGGCAGGATTCTGCCGCAGCTCGTCGACTGGCTGAGGGATCACGGCTACGAACCGTGTCTCGACCGCGAGGGCGCGGGGTTCTGCACGAATGCTGAGGTGGTCGATCGCGCCCAGCTGCCGAGCTATACACCGAAACTGGTCATCGTCCTGGGCGGGGATGGTACGCTCCTGGCGGCGGCGCGCATCTTTGCTTCGACAGGTACGCCGATTCTCGGGGTCAATCTCGGCTTTCTGGGCTTTCTCACGGAGATACGGTTGGCCGATCTCTACGCAACGCTGGAAAGCTGGTGCAACGATTGCCATGTGCTGGATGCGCGCGCGATGCTGCATGCCGGCTTGTGGCGAGCAGGGAAAGAGGAGGCCTGTTACGAGGCTCTGAACGAAGTCGTCGTGTCAAAGGGCGATATTGCGCGCATGGGCGACTTTTCCGTGGAACTGGACGGCAAGCCGGTGGCGCGCTTTCGAGCTGACGGAGTGATTGTGTGCACGCCGACCGGCTCAACAGCCTACACGCTGGCAGCGAATGGCCCGATTCTGACGCCGGATGTGGATGCGCTGGTGGTCACGCCGATTTGCCCGCATCTGCTCACCCTGCGGCCGCTGGTGGTACCTGGCGAGGCCTCGGTGACGGTACGCGTGGAGGGGATTCCGAGCAGCTTTCTCCTCACAGTCGACGGACAGCAGGCGGTCAGCCTGCAACTGGGCGACGAGATTCGCTGCAATCGATCGAAGAACACGGTCAATCTGGTGCGGCTCAGAGAGGGCGGATTCTTCGAGGCCCTGCGCAGCAAGCTGAGTTGGGGCGAGCAGTAGCGAAGGGGCAGCTGACGAGCAGGCCACGACACGCCCTCGACGCAGGTCAATCAGTTATGGGCGTCCGACAATCGTCACGTAGTAGTTTGGTCGTACTCCAGAGTCGAGAGCGCTGAGCATCAGCTCGCATGAGGGACCGAGGCAGATCCCTAGTTGATTCGGAAGTACCCGATAAGGGAGACCAAGATTGAGCGCCTCAACGCCCGGGAAACATGCCAACGCACGCAGCTCTTCTCGATTTTTCTGCAAGTATTCGATTGCGATTCGCTCCTGTTCTCGCGGCTTCAGAGGCGCATCACCGAGCAGGAACTCCACGCCATTGGTCGGCCCGTTACCCATTTGTCCCCAGACGAAGTCGGGATGTAGAGTCGATTTTGGGCAAAAAGGAGTCGACATCAAAGGACTCGCCGAGCGCAAAGACGTGGAAGCGTTCCGAGAACCGATCAGGCCAAGCCTGCGGTTTTTGATTTGTCATGTGGAATGGGGCACCCGAGTTTAGTGCCGCGCATTCTCAACCTAATCGTTATGTTATGGCCTCGCCACCGCCGACCCGTTCGTCACCATCCAGACCAATCCCCGGACATGCCTTGCGGAGCGAATTCAGCGGCTTTACTGGCTAATCTCGCCGAAGAGCACCTTGGCCTTCACCGCCAGGGTGTGGGCTCCATCCACATCGCCTGAGCCCAGCGCCGTGCGCGCCTGTTTCAGGAACTCCCGAATCTGCGCGACGGTCTTTTGCTCCTGATCGTTGAGCGAGCGATTGATGTCCTTCAGTCCATTCTCGGTTGAGGCGATCGATTCCTCGGTCTGCTGCTTGAGATCGGACGAACCGCCCGGAGACAGTTGGCCGATCGCACTCACCTCCACCGGAGGAGCACTAGCTGCCTGCTCGGTGGTCTTCGTGTCCGGCTTGGGATGATGGGCTTTCTTCACAGGCTTTGGTTCCGGCTGCGACAGGGGTGGGATTTGCGGTGTTGGAGCCTGCGGCACGGTGGCCGCAGAGGCAGGCAACTCGGTAGGCGTTGGGGTGGGCGGGTTGGTCGGCTTATCGACGATGGGAGGAGCAAGTGGACGATTCTTCGCCTGATCGTTCTTATGCACGCATCCTGCCAGCAACAACGGCAATAGCAATGCGACGCTCTTCGCAGGCGTTCTCATCCTACAGACCCTTCCGAATTTCCCATACTCGCCGGCTGAAGATGCCGGCGTCCCCGTTCCGTGGCGGCGAGCGGAATCCGCATGACGAACTCCGTACCACGGCTACCATTATTCTGAGCTTCGACGCTGCCATGATGCAACTGCAGAATGCGATACGTCATGGCCAGGCCGATGCCGCTGCCTTCGCTCTTGGTCGTGAAGTACAAATCGAAGATCTTGTCGCGAATCTCGTCGGGAATGCCGGTCCCTTCATCCGCGATGCGTAGAATTGCGATCTTCTTGCTTTCTTCGAGAACCACCCGGAGCCTGCCCCCTTCCGGCATGGCCTGCGCCCCGTTCTGAATCACGTTCAGAACGGCCTGCTTGAGTAGGTCGGCGTCGACGTTCGCGATCAATGGGTTAGACGCCATGGCGCTCTCGAGTGTCACGTTGCGGGTCGACAATTCATCTTTTGCCAAGGTAAGCACATCGCCGATTACCTGGCGTAAGTCCTGTTCTCTCAACTGGAGCTCCACGGGCCGCGAGAAATCGGCGAGGGTCTGCACCACGCGGTCGAGCCGGTGAATTTCGGCGTCAATGATCTCAAGATGGCGGCCCGCCTGCGGATTGCCGTCGCCCAGCTTGTTCTTCAGCAACTCGAGATGGACGACGATGGCGTTGATCGGGTTCTTGACCTCGTGGCCCACGCCGGAGGTCAGGCGGCCGATGGCGGCCATGCGGCGCGAGAGTTCCAGTTCCGACTCGATGGCTTCGACCGATTCCAGATCGTGCAGAGTGACCAGTGCACCCAGGCCTTTGCGTGTGTCGTCGTCGTAGATGAAATCCAGAGACGCCTGAATGCGGCGTCCGTTCTCGGTGCGAATCTCTTCCTTTTCCAGCGGGACGCCGGAGCTGTAAGCATCGCGCAGGACGCGACCCAGCAGAGTGGAGCGATCGAAGATCTCCTGCGCATGCTGCCCCAGGATCGGTCCATCTTCGATGGTGAGGAACCGCCGCGCAGCTTCCGAGACCAGCACGGCGCGCCCACCGGAGGTGAAGAGCAGAATGCCGTCCTGCAGGTTGCCGAGGATCTGGTCGAGGTTTTCCTTCAACGCGGAGAAGACTTCCTCTACGTTGCGCATGCGCTGCCCGATCTGCTCGATCTTGGTCGAGACTCGCTCGGGTGTGTCGCGCTTCGGTCCGGCAACATCGGTTTCCGCAGCTTCGCCGGCAGCTGCAGTCCAATAGTCGAGCTGCATGCTGATTTCTTCCATCGGACGAAGCGCCAGATTGCTGAGAAGCAGTGCCGCGAGAAGAGCGGTTCCAATTGCGAAGCCTGTCAGGGTCAAGGTTTCACGGAGCCAGGGGGCATACGCTTCGCGTAGCAGCGTCGTGCGCGCTCCGACGTGCACCGTGGCGAAGGGCTCGCCGTTGCGATCCAGCGGCACGACCACATCGAAGACCCTGGGCGGACCGAAGACCTGCCGATAGAGCTGAACTGCATCGGCGTCCAACAGCTCCTTGTAGTCGCTACGAGCCGGGAGCAGCTTGTTGTCGTTGTCGGGATTGGTGCTGAGAAGAATGCGCGACTGTGCGTCGGCGATGTTTACGTCATAAACAGTGAGCGAGTAGAGGTTGACCGAATCGATCATTGCTCGCAGTGTGTCGCTGTCGTGAATCGCCAGCGCCTCGAGAGTGCGCAACTGCGCCGGATTATTGGGATCGACGGTCTGGCCCGCCATGCCCTTTTCCAGCGCCTGCTGGAGAGCAAAACGCAGCTCGTTGGCGACCATCTTGTTGGTCGCGTAGGTCTGTTTGACGGCTGCGTCGAGCAACTGCGTGACATAGACCAGCGAAACCAGGCCCGCAATGAACACCACGAGGCCGGCAATCGCGATCACGAGTTTGGTCTTCAGACGCATGGGTATGCCAATGAATCGGCAGTGGCCGGTCTTATACCGGCTGATCTTCGCGCGACAGGCTGTATTCCTTGAGCTTGTTGTGCAGCGTCTTCAGGCTGACTCCAAGGATCTCCGCAGCGCGCGTTTTGTTCTGGCCGGTGGACTCGAGCGTCCGCAGAATCAGGAGCCGCTCGGCTTCGCCTACGGTGGTGCCCACACGCACCGGCACGACACTCGCATCCAGGACCTGCGGTGTCTGCGACTGTCCTTTGCCGAAGGTGGGCGGCAGATGGCCGGCATCCAGGGCCAAGCCATCGGCACACAGAATCACGGCACGCTCGATGGTGTTGCGCAGCTCGCGGGCGTTGCCCGGCCAATCGTAGGCCATCATGCGATCGAGGATCGACTGGCCTACCCCGGACACCCTGCGATTGTGCTTCTGGTTCATCTCACTGACCATGGCGTCGGCCATCGCGGGCAAGTCGTCGATATGCTCGCGCAGCGGCGGCAGGTCGATATGAAAGACGTTGAGGCGGTAGTAGAGATCGCTGCGCAGAGCGCCCTGGGCGACCGCCTCTGCAGGATCGCGATTGGTTGCGGCCAGCACGCGCACGTCTACCTCCTGCTCAGTGCGGGCACCAATGCGACGAAGTTTCCGCTCCTCGAGCACGCGCAAGAGCTTGGCCTGCGTCCCCACGGGCATCTCGCCCAGCTCGTCCAGCAAGAGCGTGCCACCCGAGGCCAGTTCGAAGCAGCCAGCGCGGCGTTCGACGGCCCCGGTAAAGGAGCCCTTCTCGTGGCCGAAGAGTTCGCTCTCGATCAGTGACTCGGGTATGGCCGCGCAGTTGACCGCGACAAAAGGCCGTGTCTTGCGTGGACTCAAGTCATGGAGCGTGCGGGCGACAAGTTCCTTACCGGTGCCGCTCTCGCCCGTGATCAGGACAGATACATTGGAAGGCGCAATCTGCTCGATCAGCGCGAAGATGTCTTTCATCGCGCGCGAGGAGCCCACCATCGAGCCCAGCACGCCGGTTTCGCGCAGGCGCCGTCTGGCCACTTCGAGCTCGATCGCCGTCTCTCGCTGCCGGGTCGCATTCGCGAGGATCGTGCGCAGCCGGGCGGCATCGACAGGCTTCTGCAAAAAGTCGTAGGCGCCCATCTTCATCGCGTCGACCGCCACCTGAATCGATCCCTGTGCTGTCAGCAGCACGACCGCGACGTTGGAGTTGACTCCCGCTGCTTCGGACATCTTGGCGAGCAAGCCGATGCCATCGAGGCGCGGCATCTTCAGGTCGGTGACTACGATGGCCGGCTCCCACGACAGAACCTTTTCCCAGCCCTCGATTCCGTCCCGCGCGGTTTCGGTTCGGTATCCCCAGCCGGAGATGAGCTCCGCCAGTCCCGTCAGTGCGTGGGGCTCGTCTTCAACAATGAGAACCTTCACCGCATTCTGCATAGGTCTATTCTATGCAATCTATTGCGTCTAAGGTCGTTCTCTTTTGCCGGTCGTTCGCCGGCTCCGCACAGCCGGGTTTCGCTTTAGACTTAGACCATGCTCGATTACGAGATTTCCCCTGCCGACGCGGCGGCGCTCCTGCGCGACAAGAAAGCCCGCTTCATCGATGTGCGTGAAGCGTGGGAGGTGGCGACCGCGCATATCGACGGCGCCCTGACTATGCCGATGGGAGAGGTGCCGGCGCGCGCACATCAGGAGATCGATCCCGACGAACACCTGGTCGTCTTCTGCCACGCCGGCGTGCGGTCGATGAATGTTACCGTCTGGTTGCGCAATCAGGGCTTCGAGCAGGTGCAATCGATGCGTGGCGGCATCGAGGGCTGGTCGACCGAAGTGGACCCATCGGTCCCGCGCTATTAGCGTCTGTGGCCACAGTCCGCATAAGGCCTGAACGCCTATACTGCTCTAGTTCAGGAGCTTTCCTATGTCCTCATCTGCCGTAGCATTTGCCCGCGCAAACCACCCGCGCTTTCTCGATGAGTTGAAAACCCTGCTGCGCATTCCGTCGGTCTCGACGCTGCCGGAGCACAAAGAGGATTGCCGCCGCGCAGCCGAGATGCTGGCTGGAGAACTGCGCCGGATCGGGATGGAGAACGTCCGGCTGATCGAAACCGAAGGACATCCGCTGGTCTATACCGACTGGCTTCATGCGGCAGGAAAGCCGACGGCGCTCGTCTATGGTCACTACGATGTGCAGCCTGCGGACCCGCTTGATGAGTGGCACACCCCGCCGTTTGAGCCCACCGAGGGGAACGGCAATCTCTATGCGCGGGGGGCCGTGGACGATAAGGGGCAGGTCTGGGCGCAGGTAAAGGCGCTGGAGTCGCTTCTCGCGTCGAACCGGGCGCTGCCGATCAATGTGCGGGTCTTGTTCGAGGGTGAGGAAGAGGTTGGCGGGGAGGGAATTGCCGGCTATGTCGCCTCGAAGCCAGCAGACCTGAAGGCCGATTTCGCGCTGGTCTCCGATACGGAACTCTTCGCGCCCGGCCTGCCGACCCTTTGCGTCGGTCTGCGCGGCATGATCTACACCGAGATCGAGGTGCGCGGGGCCAAGACCGATTTGCATTCCGGGATGTACGGCGGCGCCGCGCCCAACCCGTTTGTCGCCCTGGCACAGCTGCTGGCGCACCTCAAGGATGAAGAGGGCCGCATTTTGATCCCGGGCTTTTACGACGACATCATTCCGCCGAGCGCGGACGAGTTGGCTGCATGGCGCAGTCTACCCTTCGACGAGGAGCACTATCGGATCTCCGAAGTGGGCTCGAAAACGCTGGTCGGCGAGCGCGGCTACAGCGTACTGGAGCGGACCTGGGCACGGCCCTCGCTGGATGTGCACGGCATGCCAGGGGGCTTCACCGGTGCCGGCGCGAAGACGGTTATTCCGGCCAAGGCGCTCGCCAAGGTCTCGATGCGGCTCGTGCCCGGCATGACGCCGGCGAAGGCTTTCGCGCAGTACAAGGCCTATGTAGAAAAGATTGCACCGGTGGGAGTCGAAATCGATGTGAGACTGATTCACTCCGGCGAACCGTGTCTGATTCCGACGGGCAACCCGTATATCCAGGCTGCGACGCGCGCTCTGCACGAGGTATGGGGACGCGACACGGTCTTCATTCGCTCCGGCGGGTCGATTCCGATTGTCGGCGACTTTGCGACGCATCTGAATCTGCCCAGCGTGATGATGGGCTTCGGGCTGCCTGACGACAACCTGCATGCGCCAAACGAAAAGTTCAACCTGAAGAACTTCGAGCTTGGCATCCAGTCGCTGATTCGGTTCCTCGAAGAGGTTGGCGGTTGAGCTTGCCAGCAGGTCAGGAAGTCGGGCTGGAAGCGACCGGACATGTCCTCGCGGGAGGCCGGTCGAGCCGCATGGGTACGGACAAAGCCTTGGTCCATCTCGATGGCGTGCCGTTGGTGGTTCGTGCGCTGAGCATTCTTCGCGATGCGGGGATCGACGCGGCGATCGCTGGCGCACGATCCGACCTCTACGGCTTTGCCCCAGCCGTGGAGGATGCTGGCCGAGGCCCTCTCGGCGGAATCTGCGCCGCACTCGGGGTGACCCCGGCCGAGCTTGGTGTCTTCCTTTCGGTCGACATGCCGCTCCTGCCATCGGTTCTCGTATCTTTTCTGCTGGACCATGCACGGCGCACGGAGGCGGCGATTACGCTCGCGTCCGTCAATGGCTTCGCACAGCCGTTCCCCGCAGTTGTCGCTCGCGCTGTCCTGCCCGGCCTTCAGGCAGAATTGCAGGCTGGTAACGACGGTTGCTTCTCGGCATTTCGCGCCGTGTCGGAACGAGCCCGGAGTCCGCTCCAGGTTCTTCCCGTCGAGGATCTTGTCCAGGCCGGCCAGGTCGAAGATCCAAGGGGTCTGCCGCCCACGTATTGGTTCCTGAACGTCAATACGCCGCACGATCTCGCCCGCGCGGGGTCTCTTCTGCCACGCGCCATGGCGTAATCCCGTCGGGTAATCCCATTGTGTAATCGCATCGGGTAACCTGAGATCAGGCCATGTCCCCCCACTCTGCCAATCCGTCTGCGCCAAACCCGGTCGCTGCCAACGGCGCGCCGATTATCGTCTTTGACGACGTCTCGATCTCCTTTGGCGATCACGCGGTCCTGCATCATGTGAGCTTCTCGATTCAGAAGGGGCAGACACTCTGCATTCTTGGTCGCAGCGGTGTCGGCAAGTCGGTCGCGCTGCGCATTTTGATGGGCTTCCTCAAGCCCGATTCCGGCTCGGTCCGCGTGGAAGGGCAGGAGATCACCACGCTCGACGAAGACGGCATGCAGCAGGTTCGCAAGCGCGTCACGATGGTGTTTCAGAACGGCGCTCTTTTCGATTCGCTGAGCGTGCGTGAGAACGTGGCTTTTCCGTTGCGCGAGCGCGGCTCTCTCGACGAAGATCAGATCCAGCAGATCGTCGATCGGCTCATCCACATGGTGGGTGCCGAGGACGTGGAAGAGGCGCTTCCCGCGAGCCTTTCGACGGGACGCCGGCGCGCCGTGGCCATGGCTCGTGCCCTCGCTTCGCAGCCTGAGGTTGTGCTCTACGACGAGCCGACCACGATGGTCGATCCCATCATCGCCAAGAGACTGGGAGACATCATCCAACGGCTCCAACGGCAACTTGCGTTCACGAGCATCGTCGTGACCCACGATATGCGCTTTGCCGAAAAGCTTGCCGACGTCGTCCTGTTCCTGCACCAGGGCCGCGCGGCCTACTTCGGCCCGCTCGCAGGCTTCCTCCGGTCTACAGACGAAAATATTCAGCAATTTCTGACGCTGGATGCCTACGAATTGCCCGCTGTCTGAGCCGACTCGATCGGCTCCGTGGAACGGCCCGCCCAATGATTGCAATCTAAAGACAATTCAGCCGCGTCCCTCGGGTTTAAATGGAGTCTGGAAGACAAGGCACGTTTTTGAGTGCGCTTTGGAGGGGGGAAGGACTCAGCAATGGCGACTCCTGATGTGTGGCAGTCGATGTCCACACCTGCAGCGGCGACCGCAGTGCGCGAGGCTCCGCCGAGGCGGCGGGAGTCAGCGGCCAGGCAGGCCCCGGCAGAGCAGCTCGGCGAGCTAGTCGTTGCCTCCCAACTGGAGAGGCTCTCGACGGCTGGGCGGATTCTCAAGCGCTCCTTTGACGTTCTCTTTTCCAGCCTGGCGCTCCTGTTGCTGGCCCCGATGTTGCTTCTGATTGCGATTGCCATTCGACTCGATTCGCAGGGGTCAGTTCTGTATATCTCCGAGCGCATCGGCAGAAATGGCCGCAGATTCTCGTGCTTCAAATTCCGCACCATGATTCAGAATGCGGAGCGGCAGCAGGAGCGCATGCGTCACCTCAATTTGCGCGATGGCGTGCTGTTCAAAGTTGCCAACGATCCGCGGGTCACACATGTCGGCCGCATTCTGCGCAAATACTCGCTCGATGAGCTGCCGCAATTCTTCAATGTTTTACGGGGAGAGATGAGCGTGGTGGGGCCGCGTCCGCCGATAGCGAGCGAGGTTCGGGAGTACAGTCTGGCCCACATGCGCCGGCTTTCGGTGCTGCCCGGCATCACCGGTCTGTGGCAGACCCAGGCCCGCCACGATCCCTCGTTTGAAAGCTATGTCTCCCTCGATCTTGCCTATATCGAAAACTGGAGCCTCGGACTCGACTTTAAGATCATCGCGCAGACGGTGGGCATTCTGCTCTCCGGCACTGGCATCTAGGGCCGGATTGCGGCTCGCGCTGCGCCCCGCCCGCAGGCCCAATTAAACTGAAGATGTGAAGATCGCACTTGCCCAAATCAACCCCACCGTGGGGGACTTCACCGGGAACAGCGAGAAGATTGTCGCGGCCAGCCGTCGCGCTGCCGAGCAGGGCGCACGGCTTACTGTATTTTCCGAGCTTGCAATCTGCGGCTATCCTCCGGCGGACTTCCTCGAAAAGCCAAGCTTTCTTGCGCGCTGCCGTCGGGCCGTGGACGAGCTGGCGAAGGCCACGAGCGACCTGCCGACCGCGGTGCTGGCGGGAGTGGCCATTCCTGCGCCACCGGATGCCGGCAAGCCGGCTGTGAATGCAGCCGTCCTCCTCGATAAAGGGACACTCGTTCTCGAGCAGCACAAGCGGCTTCTGCCCTTCTACGACGTCTTCGACGAACAGCGCTACTTCCTGCCCGGGCGTTCGCAAAAGGTGGTCGAACTGGAGGGCGTCCGGTTGGGAATCTCCATCTGCGAGGACGCGTGGAACGACAAGAGTTTCTGGCCACGGCGGCTCTACTCGGTCGACCCTATGGAAGAGTTGATGGGGCAGAATCCGGACCTTCACATCAACTTGTCTTCTTCTCCGTTCTGGCACTCCAAGCGGGAGATCCGCCAGGAGATGCTGGCGGCCATTGCGCGCCGTGACAGGATTCCGGTGCTCATGTGCAATCAGGTGGGCGGCAATGACAGCCTGCTCTTTGACGGCTCATCGATCGCCATGAACGCACGGGGAGAGTCGATCGCCCAGGCCGCATCGTTCGAGGAAGACCTGGTGGTCCTGGACCCGTTCAACGCGCCTCCGATAGCCCTTCCGCAGAGCGACGACACCGAAGCTGCCTATCGGGCACTTGTGCTCGGGACGCGCGACTACGTGCGCAAGTGCGGTTTTCGCAAGGGGCTGCTTGCCTTGAGCGGCGGCATCGACTCGGCGCTGGTTGCAGCCATCGCAGCCGAAGCGCTGGGGCCGGAGAATCTGCTCGCCATTGGTATGCCCAGCCCCTACTCCTCGCAGGGCTCGATCGATGACAGCCACAAGCTCGCCGCGAACCTGGGAATCCGGTTCGAGATGATCGGCATCAGCGATCTCTTCAAGGAATACACGCAAGCGCTGGAGCCGCTTTTCACTGGACTCAAACCCGATCTCACCGAAGAGAACATCCAGTCTCGGATTCGCGGCACGCTGATGATGGCTCTCTCGAACAAGTTCGGATCCCTTGTGTTGACCACGGGCAACAAATCCGAGATGGCCGTGGGCTACTGCACGCTCTACGGCGACATGGTCGGGGCGCTAGCGGTGATTGGCGATCTGGTCAAGACGCGGGTCTACGCGGTTTGCCGTTGGATCAACCGCGAGCGCGAAATAATTCCCCACCCGATCCTGGAGAAGCCACCGTCGGCTGAGCTAAGGCCCGATCAGAAGGACACCGACTCTCTGCCGCCCTACGACGTGCTGGACCCGATTATCGAAGCCTATGTCGAGCGCTATGAAACTCCCGAGTCTATTGCATCGAAGCATGGTTTTCCTTTGGAGCTCGTCCAACAGGTGGTGCGCCTCGTGGAGCGCTCGGAGTACAAACGCCAGCAGGCTGCGCCGGTTCTAAAGGTCACATCGAAGTCCTTCGGCATGGGTCGCCGATTTCCCATAGCCGTAAAGGTTCAGGTATAAGCTAGAAGGCGGGTAAATTGCCGTTTTCGCACTGTTTTTGAGGAGATTGAACTTGATTTGTCGCTCGTTCCGTTCTGTCGGCGCTGTCGCGCTGCTTGTTTTCCCCCTGTCCATTCTGGCTTCCGCACAACAACAGGTTCCTGCCGCACCTCCGCAGGATTCCTCGGCCGCTCCAACGGCGCCGGTGCCGACCGTCGCGGAGCCCGTTTTTCCTAAGATCGATCCGGTCAATTTCACAGCGGTGTCGCCCACTAAGGAAACGATCAATGCTTTTCTCGAGACCAGCTGGGGCTACGACCCGAATCGCGTCTGGCAGATTCAGGCGATTCTGAAGACGCCGGTCGAAGGCGTGAGCAAAGTCGTGGTTCTCATCGGCGACAAGACAGGCAAGCAGAAGGTCGGCGCGCTCCAGTTCTTCACGTTACCCGATGGCAAACACATCATTGCCGGAGACGACATTGTCCCCTTCGGCGAGCACCCGTATGCGGACTATCGCGCCCAAGTGCAACAGAGCGCCGACGGGCCCTACCGTGGCTCTGCCTCGAAGGAACTGGAACTGGTCGAATTCGCCGACTTCCAGTGCCCGCATTGCAAAGAAGCGCAGGTCAACATGGACAAGCTGGCAACGGACTTCCCGAAGGCCCGGATCGTCTTCCAGAATTACCCTCTGGCACGTCTCCATCCGGCGTCGGTTAAGGCCGCCGAGTATGGCGTCTGCGTCACCAAGCTCGGTGGCAGCATTGCATTCTTCCAGTTCGCGTCGGTAGTCTTCGATGGCCAGGAGGGACTGGCGACGGCGGACGGTGCGGCTTTGACGCTGAATAGCGCGGTAACCAAGGCGGGTCTCGACCCGACCAAAGTCGCCACATGTGCCTCAACGCCGGAAACTGGCGCGCAGGTCGAGGCATCCGTGAAGCTGGCGCAGGATCTGAATATCAATCAGACGCCGACGCTGATGGTGAATGGCCGGCAGGTTCCCATCGGCGGCCTGCCCTATGAAACCATCAAGCAGATTGTCGAGTACCAGGTGAAGGCCGATGGCCTATCGCAGTAGTTGAAGCAAAGCGGAGGATCATCTCCATGTGGCCCCGGCGAACGCTGGGGCCTTTCCATTTTTGCCTGACTGCCGCCTGACTCTACTGCGTCAATGCACCGCGCTCGATGCGAAGCACCCGATTGGGCGAGGCCGGGTATTGTGGACCGCGCAGAAGATGCGGGGTCAGCACGATGAGCAAAGTAGCATAGTCCTGCTGTGCGTCTTTCTCGGTGATGTTGTTCATGCCGGGAATCTGGGAGAGTCCGGGAGTTCCGCTCAACGCGAGGCTCTCCTGCTTATCGATTTCGCTGATGAGAACCGCGCCCTCGCCTTCTCTCAGCGTGACCACGCCGGAGTAAGCTCTGTTGTTCAGGATCGGATTCCCATTCGCGAAGGACCCGGAGAGCGATGCCAGCTTCATGTCAAGTGTCAAAGCCACATCGCCGGTGCGCATCACCTTGGGATTGGCCTTCAAGGTCAGACCGATGTCCTGATACTGCACCTGAGGGATCTGCGAAGTCGTTCCCGAGATGGAAGCCAGCAAAGCGGAGAGTCCGCTCGACGTGCCCGCTGCCGTGAGGCCGGGAATGCTGGCTGCATTCGTTCCTAGTCCTGAATACGAAGCCGCGAGGATTGGGTAGCGCGAGCCGCTGGTGATGGTCTCGTCCTGCCCGTCGGCGAGACGCAGTTCCACGGCGTCGAGTTCGCGCGAGTCGGAGGAGTTCAGGCTGAGGTTCACTTTGACCGGGCCGGGCGAAACTCCAGACAGTGTGAGCCCGCCGCCAAACAGGGCAATTCCATTCGAGAAGAGCGAGCTCGATACCTGGCCCGACGCGAGCAGAATTCCCAGGATAGCGAGCGTGTCTCCGGGGGCCGCGAGTCCAGAACTGATGATCTGTTGCACCAATGCCTGATTGGCGTTCAGGATAGACTGTTCCTCGGCATAGACATTGAAGGCGGTCACCTGCTGGGGGAACTGCACGCCTGTGTTCCGTTCGCCGGTGTGCGCGAGCTGAAGGATGCGCACATCGAGCATGACCTGGCTGCGCCCATTGAGCAGGTCGCGCACCGTTGCATTGAACGCATCGAGCGTCGAGGAAGGAGCACGGAGGGTGAGTGTTCCCTGATTGGGTACGATCGCAACCTGCAGCGCAGCAAAGATATTCTTGGCCAGATTGCTGACTTCGGTCAGGTCGGCCTGGGACATGCCCGAAAGGTAGAGGGTCTCGACTTCCTGGCGCACAAACTGTAGGCGATTGTCGTGGGTGTCACGCACCACGAGGACGCGATGCGCATCCAGCGGAACGGAGATCGAATTCGTGACGATACCGAGCAGGTCGATTGCCTGACGAAACGAGATGTTGTCGGCGTCGAATCGTGCCGGGGCGGCGGTTACGCTCTGATCGAGGGTCGCATCGATTCCGTAGGCCTTGTACACCGCCTGGATCAACGATCTGCGGTCCAGTTTGAGGTGAAAGCTTTGCGTCGAACTCGAAGGCTCAAGAATCGGCAGCTCGCCGACGGTGTTCGCAGACCGTTCGTACAGCGGGCTAGTCTGATTGGCGGTTTCTGTGTCGGCCAGCTCCTCGACATGTTCCGCAACCTGTGGATTCGCGGGGTCGAGTTCGCGCGCTCGCTCCAGGGCGTCCCGCGTCGCCGCGGCGTCGCCTTTGTTCCGCGCCTTGGCCGCAGCCTGAATGAGTGCTATCACAGCATGACTCCGCGCCACCTGTCCCGCCAGCGCGTAGTCGTTGTTGCCGGGGTCGAGAGATGCGGCCGCCTCGTACTTCTGCATCGCGGTCTCGAACTGCCCGTCTTCGTAGAGCTTCGTTCCCTGCAGATAGAGTTTGGCTGCGCGGCGCCGGTCCTTAGCACGGACTGGCTTCGTTGTTGCGTTTTGCGGAGCCGAAGAACTGCCCGAGACTGCCAGGGACGAATGAGGTTCGGTCGAGGCCGGTGCGGGCACCTGCTGGCCGCCTGCAGCCGCTGCGACAACCAAAGCGAAGGCCAAGCCTGCAACCCGGCGTATCAAGGCCGAATCCTCGTTGCGGCCATCAGATCCGCAAGAGAAGTCGCGCAAACTTCGGGCTCGTATTCCTGAAGGGCCTCGAACCTGTAGTGTCCCGTGGCTACCGCGACGACAGGGAGATGGTTGGCGCGGGCGGCTTCGATGTCCCGTGGCGTGTCGCCTACGACGCAGATCTTCGCGCCTGAACCTGCGAGCGACTTCGCCTTCTCGGCGGCATGACCGATCAACTCCGAGCGCACCGGGAAGTGATCGCTGAAACCGCCGAAGCGGAACCATTCACGCAGACCTGCCGCCTCAATCTTGATCCACCCAATCGTTTCGAGGTTGCCTGTTGCAACTCCCAGCAGGGCTCCACGATCCGCGAGATGACCGAGAACCTCCGGGACGCCGGGCATCAAAATGGGGTCGAGTTCATGACGCCGCTCCACCACGCTGGCGCACATGGCATCGCGAATTGCAGCGATCTGCGGTTCGAGGATGTCGGCCGGGATACCCGCGCGGGCGCAGGCTTCGCGCAGAATCCTCGTGTCCGTGCTGCCGTGGATTGCGACGCCTTCCAGAGAGATTTCAAATCCCGTGACGCGCTTGACTCCACGGGCTACGGATTCGAAGTGCACACGATCGCGGCTACGCAGAAGCGTTCCGTCGATGTCGAACAGATAGGCATCCTGCCTGTCCCATTCGAATCCCGGTTCGATCGCGATGCGTGGTTCAGTCTTGGGTGGAGTTGTCTGCATGCCTCGGAGAGGGTCAACCCTGGCGATAGCCCTGGCGTGCCGCTCCATAGACTAGACGCTCGCTGCGCGGCGGACGCTTGAGGCCCGCGCGTACTTCCGCAAGGCTTAGGCCGAGTTCCGCCATGGTGCGGCTGAGCGTGTTGCGGTGGATGCCCAGCTCGTCCGCCGCCTTACACTGGTTTCCCCGGTTTGCCACCAGCACTTCGCGCAGATACTGTCTCTTGAACTCGCGAACAGCGTCATCGTAACGGATGCCGCTGGAATGCATTTGCGTGACCAGGCTATCCAGTTCTCGTCTCACATCGACCCCTTGCTCTACTAGCTTGCCACAACCAACCGCTTTACGGCCCAGTAAAAAATTTCAGTTCGTTCGCTCCCCCGGATGCATCCAGGTGGGCGACTCGCGTTCCAGTCGATTCAGGTCCTTGCGCACCAGATCCGACAGCCCTGACGGGCTGATGTTCGTGCTCAGATGGCAGGCGGCAAAAAAATACTTCGGCAGCCTTGACTGTGTCAACCACTCGGTATCCGGAAAGAACGCCACGGTGATCAGAATGAAGACCGTCACCAGCAACGCGCCTTGAAAGAACCCGAAGATTGCACCGGCAAGGCTATCCAGACATCCGAGCCCCAGCTTCTTGAACGCCTTCGATAGAAGCACTCCGGCGGTCGCGCAGATCGCGGCCACAACGAAGGCAACCAGAATAAACCCGATGGCATTCGATACCTTCTCATTGTGCAGAATCGGCTGGATAAAACGCGCGATGCGATCATAGTTCCACGCAGCGACCGCGAGCCCCAGAATCAACCCGCCCAGAGAGAATACAGAACGGAGGAAGCCCTGCGCGATGCCGGCGATCACCGAGCCCACGAGAATCACCACGATGATCCAATCGACAGCCGTCATCCGTCTTTCCGCTCCCTACAGCGCGAGATCGCGGCCTGTTAGCCGCTTGAATGTCTCAAGGTACTTCGCCAGTGTACGCTGAACTACGTCTTCTGGAAGGCCGGGCGCGGGTGCCTGCTTGTTCCAGCGAATGCTTTCCAGATAGTCCCGCACGAACTGCTTGTCGAACGAAGGCTGCGCACCACCGGGCTTCCACGCCGAGGCCTCCCAAAAACGCGAAGAGTCCGGGGTCAGGACCTCGTCGGCAAGAATAATCGTTCCGTTCAGAGTACCGAATTCGAACTTCGTGTCGGCGAGGATCAAGCCATGCTTCGCGGCGTACTCCGCGGCCCGCGTGTAGATCGCCAGCGTGAGGCGCCGCAGCTCGTGAGCGGTCTCCGTGCCCACAATCTTCTCCACTGCCGCATGCGAGATGTTTTCGTCGTGGGCTCCGCCTTCATTCTTGGTCGACGGAGTGAAGATGGGTTCCGGCAGCTTCGATCCGTCCTGCAGACCCGGCGGCAGGGGAATGCCGCAGACAGTCTTGCTCGCGACATACTCTTTCCAGCCGGAACCGGCGAGATAGCCACGGGCCACGCATTCCACGGGAAACATCTGTGCGCGACGCACCAGCATGGACCGGCCTTCCAGCTGGTCTTTGTAGGGGTGCAGTGCAGCGGGGAACTCATCGACGTTCGCCGCGATCAGGTGGTTCGGAACGAGATCGCCAAGAAGATCGAACCAGAACAGCGATATCTGCGTAAGGATCTTTCCCTTGCCCGGAATCCCCGTCGCCAGGACGTGATCGAAGGCCGAGATGCGGTCTGTCGCGACCAGAAGCAGCGCATCGTCGATTACGTAGAGGTCGCGTACTTTGCCTCTGCCGAGAAGCGGCGTTGCGCCCAAACGGGTTTCAAGGAGAGCCTTCATGCGATGGGGGACCTTGCCGATGTCGAGAACTGAAGCTCCGATTCTCAAGGGCTCGCCGAGCTTTGTCAATGCAGTTCGCGGGAGGAGAAAGGGGGGCTCTGGGACAGGAAAAGGGAGCTTTGCGGAGCGAAATGGGGCCCTTTGGGTGAGACCTAACCCGTGTGACAGCCGTCACGGACCGGCTCCGGCACTTAGGCGACACTCCAGTTGTCAACATGGTTCGGAGGGCGAGTAAGAAAGTCCTCTTTGAGCCGGGAGACACGAGGCAGCAGTGGAAAGGGGAAGCCGCCGCTAGCTTCGTTTCATAGGGATCGCCAGTAGCCGCATGCTACCGACCTCCAGCGTCGGCTACTGGCACCCCGCTCATTCACTTGTGAAACGCAAGCGCCTCCGAAGCGAAGTGATCCTTCGGGGGCGATTTTTTGTGCAATGTCCTGTGTCCGAGCCATAAGCCTCCGATCCTGGATCGTCAACCAGACCGGACTCTACGGCTCAAAGAGCGAGAGTGAAACATGGACTGCGATACCCAGACGAAGGGCCTTCAGAAGATACGAATCGAACAGCACACCTTTGCCGGAGGATTGTGGATCGCGGCGTGGCTCTTTACGATCGGCTATCTGCACCTCAGTTTTTGGAAGGGCGTGCTCGCCGTTCTCCTTTGGCCCTACTATATCGGTGTCCACGCCAGCACTTTGATGCGATGATCGCGGCGAACTGTGAGGGTGGGCGCCGGCTGGCTGCTCAGCTTCCGTCCCATCACTCTGAGCGCAACGCCTCGATGGGGTTGATCGCAAGCGCCCGTCGCGCGGGTATCAGGGATGCAACTGTTGCAACTGCGAGCAGAAGCACCGATACTCCTAGAACCACCTTCGGATCGCGAGCCCCATTCTCGATCCACTGCGTGATCATCTGATCCAGACCAAAACTGAGGGCGAGCCCCAGGGCGATTCCCAGACCTACGCCGGTGCCTGCCGATACTCCCACAATCCGAAGCACATCGCGCCGTTGAGCCCCAAGAGCAATGCGGACCCCGAGTTCAACGTGCGCTGAAGCACGGTATACGAAACCACGCTGTACAAGCCCACTGCCGCCAGAACCAGAGCCAGAACAGAGAACGCGCCAAAGAGCATCGAAACGAGCCTTCCCCGTGCGTACTCAGGCTCGCGCTCGATCCAGCCTTCGAGATCGCGGGTATCGCCGGCGATTTGCTGGTCGGCATCGATTGAGGCGATCGACTGCTTGATGCTGTGCAGCATGGCGAGCGGATCGCCCAGGGTGCGGACCAGGACCTGCGTGAACGGAAAAGTCAAAAGTGTGTACGGCGCGTAGACGGCCGGTGCGACCGGCTTGTCCAACCCGTCATCCAGCGAGTCGCCTACGACGCCGACGATCTGCAGCCACCCCGCCGCTCCATTTGCGGTTAACACCATGGGAGGAAGGGTGGCGAATTGCGGCACGCGCAGCGAGTGCCCCACAGCATCTTCGCTCGAAAAGTAGTGACGCACGAAGGACTGGTTCACCACGACCAGCGTGGCGCCGCGCGCGATTTCGCTCTGGTCCCACAGCCGGCCGCTGAGGAAAGGGATTTGCAGGGTGGCGAAATACTCGGGGCCAACGAGTTCTATTTCTGCCTCCTGGGCCTGCGAAGCTGGCTTGCCCAGAATCTCGATGGGTTGACGCGAGCCACTGTCGGGCGGAGTGGCGTTCGTCGATATACCCGCTGAAAGGACCCCAGGCACGGCCGCAATCTTGTCGTGGAGTTCAGTGAAGAAGTGGACACGATCGGCCCAGGTGGTGTGTGCGTCATCTCGGACGGGAATCACCACCGACATCACGTGCTGCGGCTGATATCCGAGCGGGACACGAAGCATGCGGATGAATCCCTGAATAGCGGCACCCGCCGCTGTCATCAACAGAAGAGTCAGTGCAATCTGACCCGCGATCAGCGCCGTGTGCAGTCGCTTGCCTTTCACGCTGCCCGTGAGGCGTCGTGTGCCGGCCTGCATCACCTGGCTGATCTGCGGTTGTGCCGATTGCAGCGCGGGAAAGAGGCCGAACACGATTCCGCTCAACACAGCCAGAGCTACGCTGAAACAGAGAACGGGCAGGTTGACATGGAAGTCTGCTTCGTAAGGATAGGAATGATCCGGCAACCGCGGGATGAGAAATCCAATCGCCCGATAGGCGACAACGATTCCCAGGCCCGCTCCGGTCACGGATAGCAACAGCGATTCCGTCAGAAGCTGACGCACGATGCGAATGCGGCTCGCTCCGACTGCGGAGCGCACGGCAAACTCATGCTGCCGCGCCGTGCCCCGTGCGAGAAGCAGGATCGAAAGATTGCCGCAGCCGATGGCCAGCAACAGAGCGACGGCTCCAAACAGCAGGTACATGGTTTTCTTTAGGTCGCGGGTGTAGGTATCTGCCAGGCCGCGTACGCTGATCTTGTATTGTTTCGGGAAAACGTTTGGCGTTTGCCTGTTGAATTCATCGTAGAGAGGCCGGAACTCGGCCGCGGCGGCGTCCATTGTGATACCGGGCTTCAGCTTGATCTCCGGGCTGTACCGATGGACCTGATCCGATGCCATCGTCAGCGGGACGTAAACCTCTCCATCCCTCCATGTAAAGCGCACTGGCATTACGCCGAGGATCGTATAAGTCTTGTGGTTAAGCTGGATGGTCTTGCCTACGACAGAAGCATCGCCGCGATAGTGCCGCTGCCAGAACTTGTAGCCCAGCACAGCGACGGGCTGCGGGTCCTTCCCATCGGGCGCATCGACGGGATTAAAGTACCGGCCCAGCAGTGGATTCAGCCCCAGAAACTGGAAGTGAGATCCCGTCATCTCGATCACGATGGCGTCGTCGGGCACGTCATTGCCCGTGACAGTCTGATCCGTGTAGTTGGAGGCGACCACATCCTCGACAGCGTGCGCCTGGCGCAGCTGCCGAATCTGCGGCCCTGTCAAGCCCCAGGTCCCATCGCCCCTGCTGTGGGTGATCCAGACGTCACAGATCCGCTCGATGCCCGCATAAGGCCAGGGGTGTAGCACGGCGTCATACAAAATGCTATATACGGCTACCGTCGCGCCGATTCCAAGCGTGAGCGACAAAATCGAGGTGAGAGAGAAGCCCGGGTTGCGGACAACTTGCCGCAAAGCGAATCGGAGATCCTGGAGCAGTACCTGCATCGGCGGCCTCCTGTGTGACGGGGAAGACGAGGAAGGTTGGCTTTCCGCTCAAACTATAGCAACTTCATTGCCAGATCCGGCTTGAGTTTTCCGGTCTTTGGCGCAGAAGCGTGCTCTTCTTCCCGCGGGAATCTGTCCGATCTCGCACAGACCGTTCGCAAACGAACACTGATGTCCTGCGCCGGACAGCGTCGGTTCGGCGGCCGGAAGGAAAAAGAGAGCCGCGACGCCTACGCCGTCGCCCTGCGCTGCTCCTGCTGATGCGCCCCCAGCTTGACGCTGATCACCTTCGACACGCCCGGCTCCTGCATGGTCACGCCGTAGATGAGATCGGCCGCTTGCATCATGCGCTTGGAGTGCGTCACGAGCAGGAACTGCGTCTCCCGGCTCAGCGAGTGCAGCAGGTCGGCAAGCCGGCCCACGTTCGTCTCGTCGAGTGCCGCATCGACTTCGTCGAGCACGCAGAACGGGCTTGGCTGGAACTGGAAGATGCCGACCAGCAGTGCCAGAGCCGTGAGAGCTTTTTCGCCGCCCGAGAGCAGCAACACGTTCTGCAGCTTCTTGCCCGGAGGCGAAGCGACGATGTCGAGCCCGCTCTCGGCCTGGTTCTCTTCATCGGTGAGGCGCAGAAAGGCCTGACCGCCATGGAAGAGCCGCGTAAACACTTCGCCGAAATTCTGGTTGATCTGAGCGAAGGCCTCGTCGAACTTCTCGCGTGAAATCTGATCGATCTCTTTGATCGTCGCCTGCGTGTTCTCGATGGACTCCATCAAGTCCTGTCGCTGGGTCGACAGGAAGCTGTGGCGTTCCGCCGTCTCCTTGTATTCGTCGAGGGCCATCATGTTGACCGGGCCCATCTGTTCGAGGCGCTGCCGCAGTTCCTGGCACGTTGTCTCCTCTGCCGTGAGATCCTCGCCTGCAATTCGAACGATCTCCGCATCGGCGCGCAGGATAGCGGCTTCCACGTTGATCTCGGTCAGGCAGCTGGCCTCGAGGTGTTCAAGATCCGAACGAAGCTTGGCGACCATGCTGGATCGGCTGCTGCGATCGTCACGCAGTTGATCGAGAGCCGCGCGGGCTGTTTTGAGTTCCGTTTCGATGCCGGCAAGCTTCTGCCGGAGCTCCTGCGCCTCTGTGATCAGTGTCTGGGCAAGGGCAAGAGCCTCTTCACGCTGCGCCTTCAACTCCTGCTCGCGCACCGCAAGCTCGGCGCTCTCGCGCACGCGCTGTTCCCGCTCTGCTTCCGCGGCTGCCCGCTGCTGCTCGATGATCAGGACGCGGCGCTCAAGGTCGGCATGCAGCCGGTCGATGCGCTGGAACGCTGCCTCGGCGCCGCGCCTGCGTTCTTCAAGCTTGGCCAGCTCGGCTGTGACCTGCGCAGCTTCCTGCTGAAGAGCTTCGCGTGTTTGCCGCAAGGTGCCCAAATGCGCCTGTTTCTCGTTCAGCGCGGTCTCCGCTGCGGAACGCTCCGCTTCCAGCCGAGCCGACTCCTCGCGCTTCTGTGCGATGACTTCATGCTTGGCCTCGCGCGCGTCCTTGTTGCGTGCGGCTTGCAGGATCCACTCCTGCAGACGGCGCTCGATGCGCTGGGTCTCCGCCTCCATCTGCTTTAGGGCTGCTCCCTGATCGGCCGCATCGCGTTCTGCCAGACGGCGCTCTTCGCTCCGTACCTCCAGCTGGGCAGCGAGCTCTTCGATTCGACTTGCCAGCGCCGCCGCCTCGGTTTCTGCTTTGCCAAGATTGGCCTCGAGCCCGTCCAGCTTGGCGTCGATCTCGCGCAATTCTCGCTTCAGCGCCAGCGGACCTTCGCTCGAAGGTTTCCCGCCCGTTACCGTTGCGTTGTGGAAACACTCGCCTT
Organism: uncultured Occallatibacter sp.; assembly: GCA_964585715.1. Taxonomy (GTDB): domain Bacteria; phylum Acidobacteriota; class Terriglobia; order Terriglobales; family Acidobacteriaceae; genus Telmatobacter. The sequence goes on along the minus strand of CAZPEZ010000055.1, from coordinate 2,667 downwards.
CCGGGGTGAGAAAGAAGGCGTACGTGTGCTCGTTCGCCAGCCTCTGCGCGTCCGAAGCGTTGGGAACCAGATACCCATGCCGCAGCTTGGGCAGGATGACCTCGAGCGAGCGGCCAAATCCATTCAGAACCCGAATCGCCTCCTTCAGCGGCGTAACGCCCTCGGCCCGAATCGTGTCATCGTTCTCCGCGAACAGCTCGCGCTGCGTCGCGTCGTGGATCAGGAAGGTGGCTCGGCCATCGACACCGGACTTGAGCAGGCGCACACCCTCTTCTGCCGCGTTCCAGCTCTCGACCACGACATAATTCAGCTCGTCGCGAAGAAACTCGTCGACTACACCCTCGTGCTCGCCGCGCACTTCAAGAAAATCGGCCAGCGTTCCGGTCGGCTTCATCCCTTCGGCCAAGGCTCCCGGCTTCAGCAGTTGCCGCACAGAATTCGTCGCATAGCTGTGGTCGCGGATCAAGGCCTCCAGCGAGCTGCGACGCCCACTTGCATTGGCGTACTGGCTGCGCAGTTCATTGGCTTGGGCGCGGAGGGCGTCTTCTTCGACACGGCTGGTCTGCAGGGCTTCACGCAGAGAAGCGATTTCGCCTTCGAGTCGCTGCAGTGCATCGCCCGCCGATTCAAACCGCAGTTTGGCTTGTCCGCTTTGTGCGCCCAGGGTTTCGAGTTCCTGACGCGCCTGATTGCTCTCGGCCTCCAGGCGTTCGGCCTCGCGTTCCAGCGCGGCCAGGTTTTCTTCTGCCTGCGCGGTGCTGTTGCGTGCATCGCCGGCCAGCGTGAGCAGGTGCATCGCATGACGCCGCGTGCTCTCGAGATCCCGCTCCGCAGTGAAGACCTCGTCGGCGGCAGCACGCGCCTCCTGCTGCTTGGTTTGCACCTGCAGATGGAAGGCGTGCGCTTCGCTCGCGGCTGTTTCGAGGAAGCTCTTCTGCTGCGCCCGCTCATCCGCAATGCTCGCCAGTTGCGTGCGCGTCTGCTCCAACTCACCGGCGGCTGCCGCTAAACGCGCTTCCAATTCGGCCACTCGTTCGGCGTTGGCTCGCTCACGTGCCGCTGCGCGCTCCAATTCGACAGCCGCGGTGTTCGCCCGGCCTTGCGCTTCCTGAATCTCACGGTCCAGCTCGTAGCCGCGTTCGGTGAGCACGTGCTGGCTGGTCTCCGTGGTCTCGATCTCCGCAGCGGCGATGTGGATCCGCTCGGTCAGGCTCCCAATCTCTGCTTCAAGCCGCGTCTGCTCGGCGTCCATGCCGGCGATGCGACTGGCCAACACCACGCGCATTTTCCCGCGCAACTCGTCCCGCACCGCGGCATAGCGCTCTGCCTTCGCTGCCTGACGCTTCAGGCTGTTCATCTGTCGCGTCACTTCCTCAAAAATGTCGTCCACGCGTCCGAGGTTCTGCTTCGAGCTTTCCAGGCGCAATTCCGCCAGCCGCTTCTTGGTCTTGAAGCGCGTAATGCCCGCTGCTTCCTCGATGATGGAGCGGCGGTCATGGGGCTTGGAGCTAAGCAATTGCCCAATGCGTTCCTGCCCGATGATGGCGTAGCTCTCCGGGCCAAGGCCCGTACCCATGAAGATGTCCTGAATGTCGCGCAGACGGCACAGCTTGCCATTCAGCAGGTACTCGCTCTCGCCGGTGCGGAACAGGCGCCGCGTAATGACGATCTCGCCCTTCTGCGGCGTCTGGCGGAACTTGCGGCGGCGAATCTTGAGCACCACCTGCTGTGGGGCCAACTGCCCCTCAGAAGCGATCGCCGGCTGCGAAGAGGTCACTGGCCTTGGACCGGAAGCCTCAGTCTCATCGTCTTCGATCACTTGCCCGGGCTGCTCGGCTGCCACCATCTCCTCAGCTTCGGCTGCGCGCTGGCGGCGAAACTCGCTCTCGTCCCAGTCGGCCGGGCCCTCGTGTTCGACGTGGACCTCCGGTTCGACTGGGATCGGGCCTTCATAGGCTGCCGGGTCGACCATCGTCAGCGTGACTTCGGCCATGCCCAGCGCCTTGCGCTCCCGTGTTCCGGCAAAGATCACGTCCGACATGTGGGAGCCGCGCAGCGACTTGGCGCTCTGCTCGCCCAGTACCCAGCTCACCCCGTCAAGGATGTTCGACTTGCCGCACCCATTGGGCCCCACCACCACGGCGATGCCTGTGCCCGGCACCGTTAGCTCAGTACGGTCACAGAAGCTTTTGAAGCCGAGGATGTGGATTTTTCTGAGTTTCAGCATGTCTACTCCGGGTCGAGGGATTTATGGTCGAGCCCTGGCTGCGCGCCGCTCAAGGCTGCTTTTATTGTCCTTCGATTTCAGACTCTAAGGAGCGGTCAGGGGGTGGTCAACCGCGCTGGGGGGTGTTTTTGTGGATAAGGGGGGCCTGAATCCGGAATTTCGGGAATTTTCGGCTTTACGCCGGAAATCCTGGTGATTAGAGGAGTTTCAGGCGAGATTTCCACAGCCGGACCTTGCACCCTTTGTCCGGCGTGGCAGGCTATTCCGACCTTCCCGCCGGGTTCCATTTCGGCCTCTGAGCGCCGCAATGCGGAGAGTCGCCTTTTGCGGAAAATTAGGTGGCTTTTGGTCATACTGGGACCATGATCGATCGAAGCGCGTCTCACGGCCCGGAATGTGTCTCGGTTAATCTGTCAGGGATTCCTCGGTGGGTACCCCCC